>JAAFHQ010000920.1 GCA_013298445.1 Chitinophagales bacterium
AGAAAATCCGTTCTTCCCTGCCGTCAGACCAGTAACTGACGCCCCGGCTGGTCATGCTGAAGGTTTTGTCCTGTAGCTCGCTTTTCCAGATTTCGCGCCCCGTGGCGGCATCCAGGGCAAAGGCTTGGGAACCCGCGGAAACGCCGTACAAGATTCCTTTGATAACGATGGGATTGCACTGGATTTGGGTGCTGTTTTTGAGGGTGTCCGAACCACCAGAGCGGTATGTCCAGGCTACTTTTAGTTGGGCTACATTGCTGGGGCTGATTTGCTGGAGGGCAGAAAAATGGTTCTTGTCAGGGCCGCCGTTGTATTCAGTCCAGTCCTCCTTGGGTGCTTGCGATGAGTTGCTGTTGCTAAGCCAAAGGCTCATGCCTAATAGCAGCAAAACCAAAGTCCAATGCAAATTCTTTTGTTTAAAAGGAGGCACCACTCTAAAATCCTGTATTTTCATCGCTTCATTTTTTAACCTATTCATCAAACTAAATATTAGCCATGACTGCACTGGAAACAGTACAAGCCTATTATCAAGCTTTTAACAATCAGGACTGGGCGGGTATGTTGGCCCTGCTGCACCCTGAAGTTCGTCACGAGGTGAACCAGGGTGAGGCACAAATTGGCATTGAGGCCTTCAGCGCGTTTTTGCGCCACATGGATCAATGTTATGACGAAAAATTGAGCGACTTCACCTACTTCACGGAACCGAATGGGAAAAAAATAGCGGTGGAGTTCACGGTAACGGGGGTATACAAAAAAGCAGATGAGGGTTTGCCCGCAGCACATGGACAGACGTATGTGTTGCCAGTGGGGGCTTTTTTGGAAGTGGAGGATGGGAAGATTACGCGGGTGACGAATTATTACAATTTGCCGCTGTGGGTGAAGCTGGTATCTTAAATATTCTCACTGAGGTGCCCCTTTAGTGTCTTAGGTTTCTTAGGTGGTTAAAAACTTTTTTTCTTCACCACCTAAGAAACTTAAGGCACTAAAGGGGCACCTAAGATTATATCTAGAAGTCCTTCAAGGGCTGCGCCCCATACATCTTCCCCTGCTTGCTCATTTTGATCAAATAATTCAAGCGTTTTTGCTTCTCCTCATTCCGGCTATTGCCCGTGATTTCATTGATCCAACCAATTTTGAGGCGTTTGTAAAAATGGGGAAATTTGGAAAAATTGTCCCACACCTCTGGATCAACTTGCAATTGGGCCACAATCCATTCGGGCAACACCAGTGGATCATCCATCTGCCCGATTTGACTAGCAATCGGTGCCACACCCGCTGGAGTCATCAGCCCCAGTTGCTGGAGCTTCCAGACCCGCTGCCGATTGAGTTCAGACAAGAAGGTTTTTTTCTTGCGCGGGGTGATGCGTTGCACTGCACTTTCCTCGTCGTATTTTTTGGTCACACCATCAATCCAGCCAAAACACAGGCATTCTTCCACCATTTCATCGTAGGGAAGGGAAGGTTTGCCCGTAGCCTTGCGGTAGGTTTGTAACCAGACTTCGGTTTTTTCACCTATGTGGTGGGTCTGTAACCAGTCCCGCCATTGTTGGCGATTGTGGGGGTAGAAAACTTCGGTGATTTCAGGCATAACAAAATGGTTTAGGGAGGTTGAGGGAGGTTGAGAAGGTTTAGGCTGCCGCAGCAACTTAGACAAAGTCCTTGTCAAAATCGCTGCGGTAGCCTAAACCTTCTCAACCTCCCTCAACCTTCTCAACTTTATTTCAAACGCACCAGCGCCGTCCACACACTCAATGTCCCATTCTGCAACCTCGTCCAGATCGGGCGCACCCGGCCATTGTACACACTGAGGTGGTTGTAGTCACCAAAAAAAACCCCTTTGGTGGGAGTGAAGGGCGACTGGCTGATTTTGGCATTCACGAAGGTTTTGCCGCCGTCTTTGGAGTAGGCCAGGTAAACATCGGTAGCGTCCCCTTCGTGGTTGCGGCGGTCATAAAACAACACATAAAGGTAGCCCGTGACGGGATCGACGGCCAGCCAGGTGAAAAACTGGTGGTTGCCCGCGCCATCATTGTTGACGCGGATCGGGGCGCTCCAGGTATTGCCTCCATCGCTCGATTTGGCGAGGAACACATCCGTATCGTTGGTGCCGTGCCGTTGGTCGCACCAGTTGACGTAGATGGTACCCCGGTTGGGGCCATTGCTCAAATCGGTGGCGGTGATGGGTAGCCCATTGGCGCGGTAAATGCCGGGAATATCGAAGGTCCAACCTCCCGGTTGATCGGCTACTACTTTATCGGTGGCCAACCAGGTTTTGCCTGCATCTACCGAGCGGTCGAAGTAAATTTTATTGTTGTAGGCCCAGGCTACATAAATTTCGCCGTTGGGTCCGATGGCGGGTACTGCCCCTTCGGTAGTTTGGTCGTCGTCGAGGCAGTCACCTTCCAATTGGCTAAGGCTGGCCTCGCTGCTCCAGGTTTTGCCCCCGTCGGCCGAGCGGGCAAAGAGGATGCGCGATTTGTCCTTGGGGTCGCGGCTGTCGTATTTGTCAAATTCGGTCCAGGTCATCACGATGCTGTTGTCGCGGGGATCAACGGCGAGCCAGTGTTTGTCCTGGTCTTTGGGATGGCGCAAACCTGCGTAGGTGCCTTGCGACCAATTGACCCCACCATCGGTCGATTTTTGGATCACAATCCGATCCAGCCAACCGGGGTCACCACCGCTGCGGCCATTGGGGTCGGAGAGGTGCGCGTAGTAAAAATCACCTTTGGTATCGGCCAACAAAACCGGGTCGCCATAAACGCCGTAAGGGGAAGCCAGGGTCTTTTTTTTCCAGGTAATCCCCCCGTTGCTGGAGTAATACACCCGATCCAAAATTGCTCCGGCGACCACAATATTGGAATCGACTGGCGAAATGGCAATGCTGGGCTCACAAGGGCCAGCCCCAAAGGCAGC
>JAAFHQ010000921.1 GCA_013298445.1 Chitinophagales bacterium
CAAAAACAAATCAAGCTGCGCAACAAATCCGGGCGGCGCAAAATGGGGCTATCTGCTGGAGAAAGCCCACCAATGGTGATGTGATTGCCCCCGCCGGTACCAGTATGTTTGCCATCCAGCATAAATTTCTCCGCGCCCAGGCGACTTTGCCGGGCTGCTTCAAAAAGGTTGTCGTAGTTGAACAGAACTTCACTCCAGGATTTGGCAGGTTGGATGTTGATTTCCACCACGCCAGGGTCAGGAGTTACGGCTAGTTTTTCGACGCGATTGTCCCGAGGGGGTTCGTAGCCCTCGATGATGATCGGAATTTGTAAACGCACTGCGGTAGCCTCTACTGCTGCCAACAGCTCCAGGTAGTGCTCGATGAGTTCACAGGGAGGCATAAAGACAAAAATCTTCCCTTCCCGAGCTTCGACACACAAAGCGGTTTTGATGGTGATCATCAACTTTTCAGGACGGTAATCGTCCTTTTCCGCCAGCTCTTTTTTCTTTTTGATGTGGTAAAGTGGGTCTTTGAGTTTGGCCTCTTCTTCGTCTACTTCTTCCACTTTGTAGACCTTGGGGTTGCTCATGCGCTCGGGGATCCGCTCATCAGCGGGAAGGTCGTAGCGTGCGGCCACCTTATCATGGTATTGCAAAAGGGTACCCACTTCTTCAAATGGGCTGCGTTCGATGGGTTCTTCCTGTTGTTCTGGGGTGAGTTCCGGCAAACGATCGAGCGGAATCCGCAAACCCATGGGGGAATTCCCTGGCAACAAAAACAGGTGTTTGCGGCTGAATTTCCAGGCACAACTCCACCAATGTTCGGTGTCGCGGTTCCATGCCAGGGGCAGTGCGAAACCGCTGGGGTTGTTCGGCCCGCGGTCGAGTAGTTCCATCAAGGTCCGGCGTTCGATGGTATCGCGCATGTTGATTTTCAAGGGGTCGACATTGCCGGGCAGGTTGCCTTCTTCCCAGAGGAAATAAACCAGGTCTTCGTAAGCTGGGCAGCGATTGAGCGGATTTACACCCAGGTACTTGGCCATTTCGGCAATGAAGGCTTCGGCATGGGTATGGTCGAATTTGTACTCACCATTGATATCTGCCAGCCATTGGGGGTTACGCCACATGGTTTGGCCGTCTTTGCGCCAAAACAAGGTATAGGCCCAACGCGGGATGGGTTCGCCAGGGTACCATTTCCCCATACCATAATGTATAAAACCTCCTTTGCCAAAAATATCTTTGAGTTTGTGCGCCAGATCATTGCCGAGTTTGCGCTTGAGCGGGCCATCGGCAGCACCATTCCATTGTTCGGATTCCATGTCGTCGACCGAAACAAAGGTGGGTTCCCCTCCCATACTCAGGCGCACATCACCAGCCAGTAACTCCTGATCTACGGCGTGCCCAAGGGCAATGACTTGAGCCCATTCCGCATCACTGTAAGGTTTGGTCACCCGTGGATCTTCGTGGATGCGCTCTACGGTGTTGCTGTAGTGAAAAATGGTCTGGCAAGGCTCCAGTCCTCCTGTGATGGGCGCTGCACTTACTGGGTCAGGCGTACAAGCCAGGGGAATATGCCCGGCCTCGGCCAACAAACCCGAGGTAGCATCCAGGCCAATCCAACCAGCACCAGGGATAAACACTTCCGCCCAGGCGTGTAGGTCGGTAAAGTCTGCTTCAGGTCCAGAGGGGCCGTCCAAGGCTTTTTGATCGGCTTTGAGCTGTACCAGGTATCCGGAAACAAACCGAGTGGCCAGACCAAAATGCCGAAAGGCCTGCACCAGCACCCAACCGGAATCCCGGCAAGAGCCTAAAGCTTTGCTCAGGGTTTCTTCACAACTCTGCACCCCCGTTTCAAGCCTGATGGTGTAGTTGACCAGTTTGTTCAGATGCTGATTGACATTCACCAGGAAATTGACGGTGATGTCATTGAGGTATTGCTTGCACTCTTCGACGAACTGCATCAAAAGTGGGCCTCTTTCGCTTACTTCCAGATAGGGGGCCAGCTCTTTAAGCAGTTGGGTGTCGTATTGAAACGGAAATTTCTCCGCGTATTCTTCCAAAAAAAAGTCGAATGGGTTGATGGCGCGCAATTCAGCGATCACTTCCACATCGATTTTAAACTCCTTGACCCGATCGGGGAAAACGACGCGAGCCATAAAATTGCCAAAGGGGTCTTGCTGCCAATTGACGAAATGGGGCTCCGGGCTAATTTTCATCGAATACGCAGCAATTTCGGTGCGGGAATGTACCGCGGGGCGTAGGCGAATGGTCTGAGGCCAAAGTTTAACCAATCGGTCGTACTCGTAATGGGTGCTGTGGCGGATCGCTACTTTAATGGCCATGGTAAAAAATTTTCGGGCTATGGTAAAATCGAGCAATTAAATTCAAACGTACACCGACAAAATTGAAAATGTCGTTTTTAAAAATAATGCTGCGTCAATTGCTCAAATTTTTCCCGGATATTTGGAAAAAAAAGATTTTAACGTACAAAATACGGAAAGGCTTAAAAAGCACTATCTTGACAAATGTCAAATTTTTGTGCCATCATTTTGCGATCTCCGCAATTATTTTGGCAATTTATTGATTTTTTGTAAAAATAAGCTATTTTTGGTCGAAACGATTTTTTATTTACAACAGCGCTTGTCAAAATCGTATGCTTCATGACCACAACGAGTAACTTATTTCAACACTATCCACTCAACGCGGCCTTCTTTGACGAAGTGTTTCGCCAAGATGGGCAGGTGTACCCCCATTATGAGGATATACACCGACAATTTAGCCGATTGACCAGTGCTGATTTTGAGCATTTGAACGAGTACGCCAAGCTATCCTTTCTCAATCAGGGCATTACCTATGCCGTGTATTCAGATGGGCACAAAGGGGCTGAACAAATTTTTCCCTTTGATCTATTTCCACGCGTCAT
>JAAFHQ010000922.1 GCA_013298445.1 Chitinophagales bacterium
AATTACGGCTGCAGTGCTCGACATGATCTCAGGTGACTAAGTAGACCCTGATTTGGCTTTCCTCGTTTTGTTCTTCCTTGCCCATTTCCTCCTCATAAATGGGGAGTTTTTTCAAATCCCCTCCAGCGATGAAGTATTAGAGCTGATAAAGCATGATCTTTGAGTCATTAATTTGTTTGTTCACGCACAACACACAAAACCATGAAGACGCACAAGATTATGGCACTTTTTACCGCAATGGCTCTTTTCCAAACCCTTAGTGGTCAAAGTAGCAGCGAAGACCACTACGTGGGTACCTTCAGCAATAGCCAATCTGGCCTGGTTTTGTCAATGGATAAAGCTGGAGACGGTACTTATCAAGGCTTTTTTCAATTGCAGGGGCAACAATACTCCTTCAGCAAAGGAACCAAACTCCTGGGAATGATCAACGCGGAGTACCAATACAATGGCCAGGCTTTCGCGTTTTCCCTCTCTCGTTTGGTAGGTGACTATTACGTAACCAGCGAAGGGGTCAGTATACCCGTGGTAAAAACCGCCAATCAACCAGTGGCAGCCACGAAATCGACTGGGGATACTAGCCCCTCCTCTAAACCTAGTACAGCTACCAGTCCCACTCCCGCCAGCGGGGCAGGTACCAAAACAAGCACCACTGCTCCAGCCGCTACGGGTGCCAGAATTGCTGACCCAAGTAGCGGTTACTCTTTCCAAACCCCGGCCTCCTGGAATAGCCAGGAACAAGGTGGTGGTTTTGTATTGAGCAAAGTGGGCGCTCAGGTATCAATGAGTGTAAGCCCCCATGAGTATAAAACCCTGGCCGAAATGCGCGCCCAAGTACTCGATGCCAACGACCCTGCCAGCAATACTTACCTCAAAGCCCAAACCCAGGCCTATGGCAGCAATGGTTTGTTCATCCGTTTTGATGGTACGGCACAAGGAAAAGTGGTAGTCATCGAAATGATCAGTTTATTGTCGCCAAACGGTGGTGGGGTGACCATAGCAGCTACGGGGGTGAAAGATCAATACGGTGCAGATTATACTTCTCTGATCAAATCCGTGGCCAATAGTGTACAATTTAGCAAGCCCCAAACCTCAAGTTTGGCTGAACAATGGAAACAAAAGATCAAAGGCAAAAGACTGGATTATTACTACACCGGCAATGGTTTGGCCGATCACTACATCATTCACATCTGTTCAGAAGGTACTTTTGTGTACAAAAACGACAACTCCTACAGCTCCAATAATGCTTATACCGACTTTTCTTATGCGAGTGCGGGCGCGGATGCGGGCAAATGGCAGGTGGTGGCCAAAGGTACTCAACCTACTTTGATTCTGCGCTTCAATGATGGACGGGTTTGGGAATATCCGCTGAGCCCGGGGAAAGCTGGAAATGAAATCTTGTTGAATGGAAAGCGGTATTTTGTGCAGGCTGGGACGATGTGTCAGTAAAAAACCAGCTTAAGTGAATCTTAAGTGCCTTAGGTTTCTTAGGTGGTGAAAAAGAAAAAGGCTGCGTAGCAGGCAGCGTATTTTCACCACCTAAGAAACCTAAGGCACTTAAGGTTCACCTAAGTTTACTCCTCAAAAAAACAAATATTTCCCCCTACCCAATCAAAATTCTTATTGAACCTTACCCCGATCATTTCCCCTTTACTCATGCGTGAAAGATTGGTGATCAACTTAGGCCGGGCTTCCCCCTGGTGCCAGACGTACATCAAGCGGATTTCCAATTTAACCCCACCTGTGGGTGATTCCACAACGGGTTCGTAGTTGACCTTGCGCTGCAAGAGGAAATTTTCTTTATCGGAGATAGCGTCCAGGTCTTCCCTCGTGATGTGCAGCTTTACACCAGAACCCGCGAATGAAAACAGTGGCTTCAAAACATAATTTTCCAGATCCGCGGGGTATTCCGCCAACTCATGCAAGAAATAACTTTTGGGCACAAAAGGGCTGTTCAACAATGGCAAGGTGAATTTGCTGGCCCGGTAAAACCAGTTGGGATGGGCAATCCATTCCACGTCCACGTCGTCAGTAAGTTTGAACTCTGTGACCAAATCCGGGTAGTTTTGTAAGTCGTCAAAAATCACCCGGTTGTAAATGCGCTGAATGTCAATGCGACGGCCATCTTTTTCGTAATACAGTTTCCGGCCATCCTTGCGCACCTTGGTGAGGCAAACGGATTCGATGCCGAGGATGTCTTTGGTTACCGCAAAATCAATTCTGGTCTTTTGAATCTCTGGGTAAATCTCCAGCAGGATGGTGTTTTCAGCCTTGCCTTCGCCAATAAATAGGCGTTGCAACTCTGCGATGTACCCATCCCGATCCAATCCATTGAAGTATTCGGTGAAACCCTTGGGGCAATAAAAAAACCGTTTGTACATGTCTCCGATGTACGCCTGATAGCCATACAAAGTAGCGAACCCCTGCATTTCAATCAACTGCGGCGTAAACTCACCCTGCTCATCTTTACAAACTGCAAAATCCAAGGTCAACAAAGTACAAATATCCGGCTCGTTGGGCACCCGTTGATCGGCGGGAATGGCCCGCTCGGTTTTGGCTTTAAAATCGGGTTGGATCATCACGTCAATGATGTCCTCTCCGGCTTGAACCAATCTTTGCGTCAAGGCCTTGGGGATGAAAGCAGGGGTTTCTGCAACGCGAAACTCCAGGGTATTCGGAAAATCCTCCTTGATTTGTGCTACAAAGGCCTGGTAGGTTTCTTCCGTAAAAGAGGCATTGTAACGTTGGCGTATTTCTGGCAACATAAGTTCCTGGTCAAGCTACCATCACTCCCTGGAGCTGTTCGGCAGCGTGGTGTAAAAATGAAGGAATGATCACCGCTTCGGTCAACATGATTTTATCGGGATCATCGAGTCGATCAATCATTTCAAAGTATTTGGCTTCGC
>JAAFHQ010000923.1 GCA_013298445.1 Chitinophagales bacterium
AAAGCCGGGGTTAAAGTGTACACCAATACCCCACTCAAAAACATCAAAGCGCCTGCCCAAGCGGGCAAAACCTGGGTCATCGAAACCAATAACCAAACCTTACATGCACATAAAGTGATGTTGGCGACGGGTAGTGCCCCGAGCATGTGGGATTTGTTGGCCAAATTGGGTCATCAAATTGTCCCCCCAGTTCCGTCTCTGTTTACCTTCAACATCAAAGATGCCCGTTTGAGCGACCTTCTGGGTGTATCAGTTCCGCTGGCTGAAGTACAGGTGGAAGGGCAAAAGTTGCGCAGCTCCGGCCCCTTGTTGATCACCCATTGGGGCTTGAGTGGGCCCGCCATCCTGAAGTTATCAGCTTGGGGTGCTCGAGAATTGGCGGCATTAAACTACCGTTTTATGGTCCGCGTCAACTGGATCATGTCCAAAACGGAAAGTGCCCGCGAAGATCTGGAAGCCTTAAAACAAGAAGACGGTCGCAAAATGGTCATGGCCAATGCCCAATTTGGCCTGGCCAACCGCTTGTGGAAACGCCTGGTGCAAGCCGCAGGTATTCGGGAGGACAAACGTTGGGCGGATTTGAGTAAAAAAGAAATTCAGGCTTTGGCAGAAGAATTGACGCAAGGCCGTTTTCAAGTCAACGGCAAAAGTACCTTCAAAGAAGAGTTTGTGACGGCTGGCGGCGTGGATTTGAAAGAGGTGGATTTTAAAACCTTTGAAAGCAAATTGTTTCCAGGACTGTTTTTTGCGGGCGAAGTGCTCAACATTGACGCCATTACGGGCGGTTTTAACTTTCAGGCAGCCTGGACGGGAGGATGGATTGCCGGGGAGGCCATGGCAAGGCTTGGGGAATAGTTAAGGGTTCAAATCCACTCCTTTGTATATGCCCAACATCGGGATTTCCAGACCCATTGATTGTAGCGGAATCATGTCCTCCAGACTATCATAATCAGAGGTGCGCCACAGGTCTGGCGCTTCACGAAAGAAACGTGAGACATGATGCTGCACCTGGCTCACCAATAAGTATTCTGAAAAACTGGGGATACTGCGGTAATAGTCAAATTTATTATTCGCATCATAGCCTTGAGTACTTGAGGAAGTCACTTCTACAACAAGTAAAGGATTGGTTATGATGTCTCGTCGATTGTTGTACAATTCAGGTTTCAGTGCAACTGTAACTGCATCAGGGTATAAAAACTGGTTGAATTTTTCAACCCAGATTTTCATGTCGCTACTGTACAAATGAAACACTTTTTCCTGACCTCTAATGGCCATTAAAATTTCGGATCCAACCGTCATCATTAGTTGGTTATGGGTTATAGTTCCTCCGGCCATCTCGATTATTTTTCCGTTATGGTACTCGTGTTTAGTCAAGCTGTGTGCTTCTAACTCCAGATACTCCTCGATGGTGAAAATTTGACTTGCAGTAATCGTCATGGTTCGGAATTTATCAGCACAAGTTAAAGCATTTCTAAAACAAACTCAACTGTCCATTTTTGAATTGTTCATGCAATTCCAGATTGTAAGCAGGTAGTTTGTTCTCCTTGAAGTACAACTTCTTCGCCAATTGGTACTGCTGCGCAATGATGTCCGCAATTTTACCATCCCCCCGCATGCGGATACCCGGGCGACTGTCATTCAGTTGACCCTTGTGGCAGTCGCGGATGCGGTTGAGCACCCGTTCGGCGCGATCTGGCAGGGCTTTGTGGATCCAGTCTTCAAAAATGGGGCCGATGTCGCCGTTGAGGCGCACTACTTGATAACCCATCGCACTAGCCCCCATCTCCGCCGCTCTTTCCGCCATTGGGATCAATTCATGGTCATTCAGGCCGGGAATAATTGGGGCCAGGAGCGCCATGACCGGAATACCATTTTCAGCCAGGGTTTTTAGGGTTTTGAAGCGGCTGTTCACCGAGGCAGTCCGTGGTTCCAGTACCCTGCGCAGGTCTTCATCCAGGGTGGTGATGGACAGGCAAACGTGTACCAGGTTTTCCGAAGCCAATTGTTTCAACAAATCCAAATCCCGCAAAATGAGGCTGTTTTTGGTGATCATACCCACCGGGTGGCGGTATTTCCACAGCACTTCCAGGATTTGGCGGGTGATTTTGTACTCTCTTTCAGCGGGTTGATAACAATCGGTATTGCCAGACAGCATCAGGGGCACCGCCTTCCAGGTCGGTTTCCGGATGGCTTCGGTCAACAAGCGGGGCACATCTTTTTTGACCAGAATTTTCTGCTCAAAATCCATCCCCGCGCTGTAACCCCAATAAGTATGGGTGTTGCGGGCATAACAATAAATGCAGCCATGCTCGCAGCCCTGGTAGGGATTGAGCGAAAAGCCCATACCTACATCTTCACTTTCGACTTTATTGAGTATGGTTTTGGGATATACTTCAATGTACTCGGTGGGCAATTGCAGGCTCTCCTCCCATTCTTCGGCCGGAATAGGCGCGCTGTCGTACACGAGTTTGTGGTACGGATTGGGCGTGTTGATTTGGGCTCCGCGGCCTTTGAAGTAGGGTGTTTCTGGCATGTTGTAAATTTGAAAGCAGGATAATCGGTCACTGAGCGAAGCCGAAGTGCCGGTTATCCTGCTTTCAAATTTACAACATTTTATTTAATTAAAATAAAAAAAACTACAAACTAATGCCAAATACTGGACCCACATTCCATTTGCCGCCTGCCTGCCGGGAAACCGCCATGTCAAAACGGAACAAACGGAATACGCCAAAGCCCACGTTTTCAATGCCCGCAGCCAGCTCCAGGTAGTTTTTCTTCTGCTCTACTTGCAAGAAATGCCCACTCAAGACCAGTTTCCAGCCCAGTTTTTTAACCAATGGAATCCAATCCAGGATGGCACCCTCAAAATGATGTTGCCAATGCGCCTGGAAAAAGGATCGATC
>JAAFHQ010000924.1 GCA_013298445.1 Chitinophagales bacterium
GAAGGTCAGTGAAAACACCACGACCATGCCGGCATATCCAATGACCTCGTTGCCTGCGAAGTCAGGGTTGTTGCGCACCATATTGACGGTGTAAATCATGTTTGCGCAGAGGACGATGCCAAGCACGAGTCCAAAAATGAGCACAGTTTTTTTCATGGTTTTGCTGTTTTTGATTCAGAGCATGTCTAAATATTTTTGTTTTAAGCGAAAATGAGGTCGATTTGGGCTGAATGAGGCACGAAAAGCGGAGTGTAGCAGCGCTACATGAGCATTTTCGGAACGAAATTCAGCCCAAATCGGGCCATTTGCAGCAAAACAAAAAATTTTAGACATGCTCTCAAGGCAAAACTAAGGCCAGCCACCACAGCGGGCTTCATACTTTAGTACCGATTGTGCTTTTTCGAAGGATTTCAGACTAAAGTACCAGTTGATTTATGCCGTGATTTTGAGCCTTTTGGCTTTTTCGATAGCTTGGGCCCGGCTTTTTACGTCCATTTTTACAAATAGATTGGAGACATGGGTTTTAACCGTGCTTAAAGAAAGGAACAGGTTTTCGGCTATCTCGGCGTTGCTATGGCCTTTGGTCAACAATTGTAATACTTCGTATTCCCGGGTGCTCAGATTCAGTTTTTTAAGTTCAGCTTCATTGATGACCAAATCATCGGTAGTATGAATGTAAACCTCCTTTTCAACAATGAGGGTTTCAACCTTCGGTTTGACTAGCTGTAGGGCGATCCACACGCCCAATACGGTGAAAAACACTGCGATCAATCCGATGTAAATGTCCAATGCGTTGTTGAGGATCAAAAAGCGCCACTGGGACCATTTTAGTACAAATACCAAAATCGCCATGAGCAAGCCATAGAGGGTGATGTAGCGCGTTTTGAGCCAGATGTCCTTTAAAAAAATCATGGTTATGGTAACTGTGTCATTTATCAAGAACTAAAGGTGGTCCAAGTACCTGCATACCATTGTCAGCAAAAATCTTTTGTATTTCCTTCGGGCTAGGTTCATGATCTAAGGCTGCCATGGTTATAAAAAAGTTTTCTAGTTTTCCTGCAGGCTGCAAAATAACAGTCATTTTACCTTTTGCAGATACTTGTGTCCAAGCGTGGGGAACTTTACGAGGCAAAAAGATGCTGTCCCCCTGCGTCAAATTGAATTTTTCCGTTCCAACCTGAAAATAATATGCCCCTTCAAGAACGTGAAAAATTTCATCTTGTGATGCATGAACATGTAGAGGTGTTCCCTTCCCCTGAGAAAGTGAAGTCTGTTCAAAGATGGCTAAGTCTCCATTTGTGTCGCTCCCGGAAACTTTCACATCCAGTACATTCGAATTTACGCCTTTTAACTGGATATGTCCATGTATCCTCCCTTCTCCAGCGCTAATTTTAAAACTTTTGCCCTTACGGGTGGTGTTTTTGTGCGCTTGAGCTTTTGCAATAAAAGGAGTGGTAGCCAAAGCAATCATGGCGGTAATAAATTTGCCTCGTTTCATAGCATGGTTTTGGTTGCTGTAGTGATTAGGTTACTTTCTGTCACTTCAAAGCTATGAATTGTTCTACCCTTATTTGTTCTAAAAAGATTTCATCGTGAGAGATGACCAGCAGGGTCCCCTGATAGTCGTTGATGGCTGCGGTGAGGATTTCGATGTTCTGGATGTCCAGGTTGTTGGTTGGTTCATCCAGGATGATGAGGTCGGGTGCCTGATTGCCGATGGTGAGACAACAGAGCATCAGGCGCATTTTTTCGCCCCCGCTCAAGGCCGCCCCGGATTTGTCCCAATCGTCTTTGCCAAACAAAAAGCGGCTCAGGCGAATTTTGATGTCATGCTCCGGGAATGCGTTGGTATTAAATTTTTGGGCTTGTTCATACACGCTGAGTCGATTGTCAATCAAGGAATAGTCCTGGTCGATGTACACCGCTTTGGTGGCCGCTCGTTGAATGCTGCCGACCAGCGGCTCAAGTTTGCCCAAAATGATTTTGATCAAAGTCGTTTTACCCGAGCCATTGAGCCCGCGAATGGCCAGCCTTTCCCCACTGCTGAGCAGCATGTTCAAGGGTTCTGCCCAGAGCATGGTTTGCCCATATCCAAAGTTGATGTTTTTGGCATTGATCAAGATTTTCCCTTTGTGCAAGGCGGAAGCATCAAAACCAAACTTCATTTTGTCAATGTCCGGCAAAGCTTTGCGCAACTCGGTCAGTTCCTGGGCGATACCCCCCGTTTTTTCAGCATGGATGTCTTTGACGCGGGCCGTACTTTTTTCGGCATTGTTCTTCATGGTTTTCATCATCATAGTAGGCATCCCCGCTTTTTCTTGCTTTTTCCGGCCCCGGGCATCCAGTTTTTGCTGGCGTTCGAGGGTTTCCCGCGCTACTTCTTTGGCTTTCCGCAAGGCTTTTTCCTTGCTTTGGATGTCCTGGTCAAGCGCCGTACTTTCAATCCTTTTTTGCTCGGCGTAAAAATCGTAATTGCCACCATAGACCGTAATGCCCCGTTTGCTCAATTCGTACACCGTGTCCAGCAGGTTCAACAACTTGCGGTCGTGGCTGACCACCACCAAAGTGCTGTTGGTGCTTTGGATAAAATCGTACAAAATCCGTCGCCCTTCGGTGTCCAGGTGGTTGCTGGGTTCATCCATCAAAATTATCTCGGGTTGATGGATGGAAATGCCCGCGAGAAAAACCTTAGTTTTTTGCCCGCCGCTCAAGTTACCCATGCTTTGGGTCAAATCCAGATCTTCCAGGTTCCAATGGATCAGGGCTTCCTGACAGCGCTCTTCGATCGTCCAGTCGTCGTCCAGGGCATTGAGGTTTACTTCGCTGACCTCGCCGTTTTCGATGGCTTTTAAGGCATTTAATTTGTCTTCAATGCGCAGGGCCTGGGCAATGC
>JAAFHQ010000941.1 GCA_013298445.1 Chitinophagales bacterium
CGACATTTTTTTCACAGAGAAAACACAAAGGGGCACAAAGGACACAAAGTTAGACGTTGACGACGCTTCGCTTGGTGTTCTTTGTGCCCCTTTGTGTTTTCTTTGTGCTAATTAATCGCTTTGGTGCGCTTAGTTAGGCACTTTAGCCGGATTCAGCAGGTCATAAAACTGATCCAGCTTAGGCATGATGATGATGCGGGTGCGGCGGTTGGTAGAACGACCTTCCTCCGTTGTGTTGGTAGCCAGGGCATTGTACTCACCACGACCAGCAGCAATCAACTTATTGGGGTCAACTTTGTGGGTAACTTGCAAAGTACGTACTACTGCAGTGGCACGTTTTACACTCAAGTCCCAGTTGTCGTCGATACAAGCCGTTTTGATTGGCTTGTTGTCGGTATAACCTTCGACCATAACTTCCAAATCAGGGCGAGATTGGAGGATTTTGGCAATTTTACCCAATACCTCATTCGCTTTGGTGGTCATGGTTGCACTACCAGATTGGAAAAGCATCTTGTCAGACAAGTTGACAAACACCACGGTTTTATCCACCTTGACATCCACGTCTTTGTCATCCAAACCTTCTTTCAGTACCCCTTTCAGGTTGACAGCCAGGGCCAGGTTGATGGAGTCTGCACGGGTACGCGCTGCTTGCAACAAGTGAATGTACTTGTCTTTTTTCTCCAGTTGTGCCAAAGTTTCTTTGATGTTGTCATTGGCAGATGAAGAAATTTTGGTTAAATCAGTTACGGTATTCAGTTGTTTTTCCCGTTGAGACTTCAGGTCGGCGATTTGCGCCTTGAGGTCATTGATTTGTTCTTCGCGCAATTGCATGGAGCTCTGGTTGGTCCGGATGTCACCACCCAGTCTTTCTTTTTCCCTTTCACAGGCAGCCAGGCGACTCATGTATTCATTGAGGCTAGCCCCCAATTTGCCGAGGTCCTTGTTCGCTGCATCCAACTGGGTTTTTAGGTCGGCCTGCATGGCGAGGTACTCTTTTTTCATGACACAGGAAGAAAATGTCAGGCAGAGGAAGCAAAAGAAAGCAAGATTTGTTGCTGTCGATCTCATCGTTGTATAGTTTATTGAATAAGTTGAAATAGTGGTTTAACATACCAACTTCACCAAAGGCAAAAAGTTTTTGCCATGGTAACTTGATTTTAATCGGCTTGTTGCGTGAGAGTCGGAGCGGTGAAGATAAGGCTGAGTTATTGAACGGGCAAATTATTTGAGGGTAGGTGTAGGAAATTAGCAGGATTTCTTCAACTTCCCTCGTTGTTTACCGGATTACACTCCCCAATTTGCTAGGGTTTTTTATTGGCTTTAGGCCTGGTTTTTAATAAAAGTTTACCAATTTTCACTTCTTCCAGTGCATAGTCATACATCCGCAAGGAAGCCATCAATCCCGTATAATTTTCACCAGTATCCGAAGCACCAATAATGATCTTGGCCTTGTCAATAGCAGAGGCGAGGGTCATGATCTGCGCATTGTCCAACACGCCATCTACATAGATTTTTTCTACAACACCATCGAAGGTCAAGACCAGGTGATGCCATTGATTTTCGGTTGGAACCTTTTTGTAGCGCATGTCGAAATGGCCATCCATGTGGGCGGCGGCACCATAGTTTCCACTGTTGTAAAACAGGGCATTGTAAGAGTTGGCCAGATAAAACTCGGTGCGGTCGCACCAGGAAGCCAGACAACCTCCTTCCTTGTTTACTACGGGCGTTTTTACCCAGGTGGCAACCGTATAGGCCCCATTCCAGGCCAGACTGCGGGGCACGGGCACTTTTTCCAGCGTTAATGCACCCTTCGAGAAGGCTATCGCTTTAATCCCGGTTTCCTGGTCCTGTTCTATCCCAACTTCGCCACTTTTGGTGAAAACGTCGCCGATTGATCCTCGGTTAGGCAAGGAAATCAAGGGTCTGGAAGCGGAGACTTTATCTAGATTTAAATCAATCAATAATTTTTTTGAACTGGCAATGCCTGGCCCTTCAGTGGAGGGTTTATTGTTCAGACTCAAAGGAATGTCGAACAAGGAATCGTATACTTTAATGTTCCAAATCGCAGCCAGAATTCCAGTTTTTTCAACCCCCAGTATGGTCAATTTCAGATAACGGGCACTCACCTCTTTGTCATCAATCATCGGGCTTCCCGAAGTTCGATTTTGGGATTTGTCCACATACATGGCCCATTTTTTTCCATCTTCGGAATACTCTAGTTTGTATTGGTAGTAGTAGCTGGCAAACTCAAACTGGGTGCTGACTCTTTTGATGTTTTTAAGCTCGCCCAAATCAATGGTGAGTTGCTGGGGGAAGCTGTTGTTGGCTGCTTTCCATAAGGTGGCATTGTTGTCATCCGTAGCAAAAGAAGGCTTGTAGTCGTAGCGCTCCGGGGTTTGCATTTGGTAAAAGGAAGAAGCAGTTGCCTTGGCCAGGTATGCCAGATTTTTTGGCACTTCAGATTGAGCAATAGGCGCAATGCCACGATGGGAAGGCACAACCGCCTTGATGGTCGAATCGTTTAAAAAAATCATGCTGTCTACACACACTTGCCGGGATAGGCCACCTCGGGTCATGGGGTAATCGTGACGGTGATACACGATGTAATAGTCGTCCTTGTTTTTGAGCACGGAATGGTGGCCTGGGCCGTGTACCGATTTATCAGCATTTGTACTCAGGATCGGATTGTTGGCGCCGGGAGTAAAAGGGCCATAGGGGCTGTTGGAATAGGAATAGCGGACATTGTATGTTTCATCATGGCAAGAGGCAGAAGAATACATCAGGATGTACTTGTCGTTTTTTTTGAGCAGGTAAGCCGCTTCGAAGGGCTTA
>JAAFHQ010000925.1 GCA_013298445.1 Chitinophagales bacterium
ACTGGAGTGGCTTCGCTTGATTTTTGATGATCAGTTGGTAGAAGCCGGGCGGGATTTGATGTTGATCAAAGATCAGTTCGGTAGTGCTAAGACCTTCGATTTTTTTGTCCGGAAAGATTTTATAACGGGCATCTGGTGTTTGTAAAAAGGCCTCCTCCATCCGGAGTTTTTCGGTATGAACATAACGGTATTCACCCGCCAGGATTGGAACAGCATCCTCAGCCCAATTGATGTGCGTGTTTTTGCTTAAGGTCTCTTTAGCATTGCCCACATTTCGATTGCTGAGGAAAAGGCACTGATTCGGGGTTAGATCCAAAGGAAGATCTGAGGCCAGTGCGTATTGAGGGTTGAGGGGTATCAGTGCAAAATAAATTACGCCAGCGGGGTTATTTCTGAGCTTATTCAGGTAGAACTGATCGTCATTGGGAGCAGTATCCGATTCTATCTCGCCATAGATGGTCACACTATTCTGGCGCAGGGAGGTACATCTAAGTCCCAATTTATCCAGTTTTTCCGCAGCAATCAGGGGTAAGAGCTGCAAATCTGGTGGGGAAGCTACGCCAGACCGGGCATACCCATTGTCGAAATATTCATGATCAATATTGAGGTGCACCAATTTTTGGTATTTCATCCGTCCCATAAGCTGCTATTTGCTTGCAATTGGGTAATCAATGTCTTCAATGGGAGCTCCTTTGAGGTCGGTGGTACGGTCAAATACGGTCACAAATCTCATCTTGTACAATACACTGGGAAGGTACTTTGAACCGAGTACAGACCAGATGTAGCTGTGTTGTTCGAAAGTAAGTGTGTGAAGTTGAAAGGCCAGTTCGGCTATCTGTTGCCAGGGCCGGTTGGATTTGGCCTCTGCATTGAGCGTTGGGAAGGCTTCTGCACTAAACAGGGGGTGTTTTTGAAAAAACAACATGACCAGGGAGATGTCCCTCAGTGCAGAAGCATAATCACTCCGTACTGAGCTGAAGAGTACATAAGCGCTCATTCGGATGGGCGCTGGAAAAACGTCAATTTTGCCGTTGGGTGCTTTTTGATATATTCTGGTTTTTGCCTCAGTACGGTCTTCCTCAAGTTGCAATAAGGAAATCAGGATGTTTGAGTTTGTTGTGGCCGGTGTACCATCTCTATTGACCAGGCTGGCCAATTTCACTGAGCCGGAATTAGCTCCATCCCGCTCTACAAAGAATTCATCCAGCGCTTTTTCGATAAACTTTAGGGCAGTTGAAACCATGATCAACAGGGTTTAATCACATTAACAGAGCAATGAACAGTAGACAAAGCCACACATAGCATCCTAAGTATCACTTCTGATGAATGGTGTCATTTGCTGATTTTTGGACGAAATAAAGTTATTGGAAACTGTTGCGCTCTAATTCATGGAAAATCTTGATTTGTAATAATTCATGGTTTTCCATTAGAATGCCAAAAGTTTATCGCTCTATTTTAGGTATGGGAAGAAGCTACCAATTCCGACTGGAGTCTACGATGATTTCAATGGAATTTAAACACCTCCCCAAATTAACTCACTAAAAACATCGTCTTGCTATGGATTACCTAAAGGAACTTCAAAAACAAATAGCGGAGCACGAGTCGTACAAAACCGATGCGGACATTGCATCAGCTACTGGTTTTTTTCAAGAATACTTACACCCTGATCTGGCTTTTCAAAGAGCAGATGGCCAGGTAGTATCTAAGGAAAACTTCCTTGAAGGACTAAAACTTCCGAACAGATTTGTTTCCAGAGAAATTCAGGATGTAGTGATTAATTATCCGAAAGACAATCAAAAGAAAGCCTGGGTTTCGTTGATCGTGCTCGCCAAGGAAGAAATACTTAAGGATGGTGAAAAACAACTCAATGGCCGTTATTTTCACAATCTCCGATTATTCAAACAGGATGCCAACCAATGGAAATTGTATGCTTGGCACAATACTGAACTTGAAAAAAATAAAGGACGCCAGTTAGAAACGACTAAATTAATTACGATAGAAAATCCTAAGGCAAATGAAGCGCTTCTAAAAAGTCTTTATGGGGAAATATGCAATAGTTGGCGGCAATTGGTAGAAGTACGTTTCAAATTATTGGGTTTGTTACCTACAGTTTCAGTAGCGGCACTCATTGGCCTGTTTTCCGTAGAAGAAATCCCCATCTTTGGAAAGGTGCTGCTTTGCTTACTAGGGCTTTTTGTCTCTTTTGCCCTAATGAATTACGATAAACGCAATTCCGAGTTACACGATGATTTGGTAAGTCGTGGAAGGAAAATAGAAGAAGAACTGGGAATCAAACACGGCCAGTTTATGGGCCGTTTGAAACCCAACAATCGCCTGTTTGGGCTGAAGGTTCAACACGACACTGGTTTAAATATTATTTATTACGCTTCTTTAATTGTCTGGTTAATAGCAATATTTTTTTCCTTCATGTAGGTTGTTATACACTCTATCTAAATCCACAAACAACATGGGAATTTCGGGCATTTGGGTTCATAACTAAGAATGGGAAGGTAATTCAGGTTTAAAAACTTTACCACAAAATAAAGTGGAGGCTCAATCCCTCAAGCCTCCACTCCCCAAAACTATTTCTGCGGACAAGTAATATCCACATCCAAATGCCGATTCTTCCCAAATAACTTCAAGTTTTCCTTCCGGCATCCTTTGAAAGTAACAATATCCACCGTGATAGTATGATGCGTTAGCACGTCTCCACACGTAGTGATCTTTCCCCTAGGCTGGATAATTTCACCATCCGGCATTTCCCCCTACCCCAATAATTCCCCACCACTACTATAAAAGTTACAATTTTCAGTCTACCTTTGCGCGATTATGAAATTATCGTAATCATTTAGCTGCTCCAAAGTGCTAAGTGATTTACATTTTAACACGC
>JAAFHQ010000926.1 GCA_013298445.1 Chitinophagales bacterium
GCAATTTCCGACACCGAGTAGGAAGTATGGGTCAGGTATTTTTTGCCCTCGCTGACCAGGTGTTCCTGCACCAACTGGATGGCTGGCTTACCGGCTACTGCTCTGCAAATGCGGTTGAGGTGCACCGGGGTGATAGTAAGCTCGGCGGCAAACTGGGGGATACTTTTGGGGAAACTGGCCGTTTTGATGTTTTTTTGAAACTTTCGAAAATGGCTCATCATCAAATTGTCTTTTTCATGCGCGGCATGATCAACTACTTGTCGGTAAAACTGAATAAAAAAGCCCGCGAAATGGACTTTGAGCAACTGCTCACGGGCAGGTTTTTCGGAGAACAACTCCTTTTCAATGGATTGGATCAGGTGAATAAAACTGGTAAAAGGGCAATCCTGGTCAAAGTCCTGTAGGATTTGGGCTTGATGAAAAGTTTGCCACAAAGGTGAAGATGTTGGAAAAATAGCCTCAACGATGCTTTCCGAAAGCGTCAAAATATGCCCATGCACATCCGGACTATAAACCAAGCCATGCAGCACGCTGGGCGGAAAAAGCAAAATGCAAGGAGCGTTCAAATCCAAGTTTTTTGACTCACCTTGAAAAGACACTTTCCCTTGTTCAATGATAAAAAATTGAAAGAGATGGGTATGCAAATGGGGTGAAATGTTCCAGTCAAAATCTTTGCTGCGGGTGGCAATGAGCTCCAAAAAAATGTAATCGGCTGAATATTGGGTATTCAGGTCGCCGTACAAGCCTTCGAAGTTGAGCAAGGGTTTGATTTTGCCCATTTGATGTTCGATTTTTATCCACAATACTAAGGATAGTTTTCATCTACTTCACAAAAAGCTTTCGAAATTTGACCTTTACATCAGCAGCAGTTACACCAATTATGAAAACCATCATTCGCGACCTGGCCCATTTGGCGCACGTGGAAATGTACACGCCCAAACTGGATCAAAGTGCCCGTTTTTTTACCGATATTATGGGGATGTACGTCAGCGAGGCCAGCGGAGACTCGGTCTACTTGCGGGCTTACGACGACTACGAGCACCATACACTCAAACTCACCGCCCACCCCCAGGCGGGTATTGGCCATTTTGCCTGGCGTACCCAAAGCCAAGATGCCCTGGATCGAAGGGTCGCAGCCCTGGCCAAAACCGGAGCCGGCATTGGCTGGCACGAAAGTATAGGGCATGGCCCCGCCTACCAGTTTCGGTACCCCAGTGGCCATGTGGCGGAACTGTATTTTGAAAGCCACAAGTACAAAGCGGAAGGCGATATGCAGTCGGCCTTAAAAAACACCGCCAGCAAATTCCCCGCCAGGGGTATCAACGTACGGCGCATCGACCATTTGAATTTATTGGCACCGGACATCCGGGCTTTCCGCGACTTTCAGTTGGACATGCTGGGTGGGGTTTTGACCGAAACCATCATCGATAATCTGGAAGAGCAAAACCCACTGGCGGTTTGGTTTCAGGTGAACTCAAAATCCTACGATCTGGCCGTTACGGGCGACCACCTGGGCCTGGACAATCGCCTACACCACGTCACCTACGCCGTAAATAGCCGGGAAGAGGTATTGATCGCCGCCGACATTTGCCTGGAAAATGGCATTTTTATCGAAACCGGCCCGCACAAACACGCCATCCAGCAAACCTTTTTCCTGTACGTTTACGAACCTGGTGGCAACCGCGTCGAAATTGCCAATACCACCGCTCGCCTGGTGCTCGATCCCGACTTCGAAACAGTCAAATGGACTTTGGAAGAGCGGAAAAAAGGACAGGCCTGGGGCTTGGCGACGGTGGCGAGCTTTCATACCAGAGGAACACCAATGCCGGATATTGAAAGTTGAGGGAGGTTGAGATAGTTGAGGAAGGTTGAGGCTGCCGCAGCGACTTTGACGTGACCTTGTCAAAGTCGCTGCGGCAGCCTCAACCTTCCTCAACCTTCTCAACCTTTCTCAACCAACCTAAACAATCACCTATGAAAAAGAAACTACTAGTCGTCGGTGCCCACTCCGGCGATTTTGTGTGGCGCGCCGCAGGCACCATCGCCAAGGCCATCGAAGAAGGTGCCGAAACCCTGGTGATCGCCTTATCCTACGGTGAACGCGGGGAGTCCGGCGAACTCTGGAAAGAAGACCCCCAGCGCAGCGAAGAAAGTGTAAAAATCATCCGCCACGAACAAGCCCAACGCGCCGCTGACGCCATCGGAACCCCCATTCAATTTTGGGATTGGGGCGATTATCCCATGCTTTTGTCGGATGAAAGAATTGCCCAATTGACCGCGCTGGTGGGCGATTTTGAACCAACGGTTATCCTGACCCATTCGGAAAAAGACCCTTTTAACCCCGACCATCCCCTGGCTTTTCAGGCCGTGCAACGTGCTCGCTTGCTTTCCTCCGGGGCCGGGGTGCCCAGCGCCTTCAAAAACATCGATCCGCCTGCCTGGTACAGTTTTGAACCGCACCAACCAGAATTGTGCGGCTTTGTACCAGATACCTTCATCGACATTACTTCGGTGATGGATAAAAAACTGGCAGCCATGGCCTGCATGGGTGCTCAAACTTACCTGCGCGATTATTACGCAGAGCTGGCCGCCCGCCGGGCCAACCACGCCCGCCGAATATCCGGACAAAAACAAATTCAATTTGCCGAGGCGCACCAAAGTATGGTGCCCCGGATTGTTTCAAGCATTTTTTGATATGGATGCCATCCAACAACTCCACCAATTTTCGGCAGCTACCCTGCACGAAGCCTTAGGGCGAACCGGGAATTTGCCTTCAGCGATTAAGCCGATTCATCCAGGCATGAAGCTCTGCGGCCCCGCTTATACGGTACAAACCATGCCGAGGGACAATGTCCTTTTGCACCGCGCTTACGCCTATGCTGAGCCT
>JAAFHQ010000927.1 GCA_013298445.1 Chitinophagales bacterium
ATGGGTTTTGAATATGGCTATTCTTTGGCTGATCCAAACACCCTGGTGATTTGGGAAGCCCAGTTTGGCGACTTCTTCAACGGTGCTCAAACCATCGTTGACCAGTTCATCTCTGCTGCGGAAAGCAAATGGAACCGCATGTCGGGCCTGACCCTGCTGCTTCCCCACGGCTACGAAGGCCAGGGGCCCGAGCACTCCAGTGCCCGTTTGGAGCGCTTCCTGCAAGCTTGCGCGGATTTGAACATGATTGTCACCAACATCAGTTCACCCGCCAACTTCTTCCACCTCCTACGCCGCCAAATGGCCTGGGAATTCCGCAAACCACTGGTGGTTATGTCACCCAAGTCGCTGCTGCGCCACCCGGAATGTGTGTCTCCAGTAGCAGATTTTGAGGCAGGTAAAGGCTTCCAGGAAGTCATCGACGATCCTACGGTAAGCAGCAAAGAAGCCAAGGGGATCAAACGTGTGTTGTTCTGCACGGGCAAAATCTATTACGACCTGGCCCAACGCAAACGTGAACTCAAACGCGACGATGTGGCCATCGTGCGGGTGGAACAATTGCACCCCATGCCGGAGGTTCAACTCGCTGAAATACTCAAGCGCTACGCCAAGGCTGAAATCTTCTGGGTACAGGAGGAATCAGCCAACATGGGCGCATGGCAATACATGAAACTCAATTGGGAAACCGATCGCAACTTGCAGCGCATCTCGCGCCGGGCGAGTGCTTCCCCTGCGGTTGGATTCAAGAAGATACACGATCAGCAGCAGGAAGATATCTTGCAGAAAGCGTTTGCTTAATGACGAATTTTTCGAATAACGAATGACGAATTGGGAGCGTTGCCCTCGAATTCGTCATTCGTCATTCGGGATATTCATCATTTGACAGGCCTACTGGTTGGCAGTCAATTTCAATACAAATTCCATTTCCACATCCTTTTTACTCATCCAATCTTCCACACTTGGGTACAGGACGTAATTGGGGATGGTGCCCCGTCCAAAATTGATCTTGGGATCCACTGCAGTGGTGTATTTTTGTAGCGGAACCGAGATGTTTAGTCCAGTTGGAATGCTGGTTTTGGGCATCATGCCGCTGGTGTTGCCCTGGTACCCGCCGCCGCTTTCCTGACCAATTACCAAAGCCTTTTTATTGTGCGCAAGGATGGCCGTAAAGTCAGCGCAAGAAGACATGCACAGTCCATTGGTCAAAAGGTAGGTTTGCCCCTTGAAATTGTGCCTGGCCGGTTTTTGTACCTGGTAATAATCGAACTCGCTGGTCATCCAGGTCTTTTTCCACAAATACGTCGAATCCTTGCGCTCTGGCTTTTTGAAAAAAAGCCGATACATTCCCTTAATTTCCTTGGCCACCGCCTCGGTGACTTCAATTTTTTCCCAATACCTGAAGGGCTGATCAAAAAAATAGGAGGCCAGTAAAGCGGCATTCCCATCGGTTCCGCCGCTGTTGTAGCGCAGGTCGATGACCAAATTTTCAATACCTTGTTTTTTTAAGGTTGTAAAAGTGGTTCGGATGAATGGTTTGAAGCGCTGGCCATTCCTTTTGATTGTCGATTTGGCAAAGGAATGAATGGTCAAAATGCCCGTTTTGTCTACAATGTCGAAGTTCAACTGTTTGACATTTGCTGATTCCAGCGAGGCTAGGGTGGGAAATAGGGCTTTGTTTACTCCTTTGACCACATATGTTTCTAGCTTTTCCTGAAACTTGGTGTAGATGCTGAAATTTTCGCTCAGCTCGATCATAGTTTGGTACCAAAAGGCGAAGCGGTGGTTCAGGAGCAGGATTTTTTCGCTTTCATTGTACCCATCCGCGGGAATGGCTTTGATCAAGGTGTGGAGAATCTCGCCGATAGGGCGCTCATTGATGGAAAGGATTTCAGCTTTTAAGGGAATGGAAGGGTTGCTGGAGTAATTTTTTACTGCATACACTTTTTTGTCTTTGTCAATAAATACTTCAAGTGGGAGCAAAGTTGAGGTGCTATCCAGGTAATTGTTGCAGGCTTTTGAAAGGCTTACCCCGGTGTGCAAACAGCCGATTTGGGCAAACAAGGGCTTTATTTTTCGGTAAAAGCTCAATTCATTCAAGGAGTCTTGGATGGTTTGGGTGGTGGAGTCTATCAAAAAATCAAAGCGCGCTTTGCTGGTGTAGCGGTAAAATCCGGGGTGTTTTTTACCCAGTTCTGTCATGATGTTGGTCGTCCAGCGGCGTAAACTGTCGGGGTGATACTTTTTATCGGGGTTGTAATTTGAGTTGTCTTGAGCAGATAGGTTTGTGAACAGGAGGAGGAAGAACCCAAAAAATATAGATTTCATGTGCGGATGGATTTCTCTGTGGTTAGGAGATTGGGTGAACCTTTTACAGAGAAAAAATTGTGGGGGGAGGTTGTATTTAATGACGAATTTTTCGAATAACGAATTGACCCGGCACTTCGACTGCGCTCAGTGACTGGGTCTATTCGTCATTCGAAAAATTCGTCATTAAACCTCATAGCTCATCACCCTTTCCATCATCCGCTCCGTCGCCTCATCCAGCATCTGAAACACCTTTTCAAAACCATCCATCCCGCCATAATAAGGATCGGGCACCGACTGGTTTTTCCCCGGACTAGAATAATTCAGGATCATTTCGATTTGCGCCTTGGGGTTTTGCACCTGTTTGGCCAACAACTGGATTTGGCGCAAGTTGGAATCGTCCATGGCCAGGATGAGGTCGAAGTAGAGTAAATCTTCTTTGCGGATTTGGCGGGCCCGTTGATCGCTGATGTCGATGCCATACTGCCGAGCCGTGGATATAGAGCGTTTATCGGGCAATTCTCCGGTATGCCAGTCGCCTATTCCTGCAGAATCTACTTCCCAGGCCAGGCCGGCTTTTT
>JAAFHQ010000928.1 GCA_013298445.1 Chitinophagales bacterium
GGGGTAAATGTAGTTGTGGTTCAGTTCCTGTACCGAACGCAACAATTGGGCCTCCGTAGGAAAAATGATCGGAAAATAGGCATGGTTGGGTTCGGCATTGGCCACCACCTGTGGATAAGTCACTTGCAGGTTGGCCAATTTTTGGCGGTAATACTGGAATTGAGCCTTGCGGCGCTGTAAAATCTCACCTGCCTGGGGCAAAATGGCCAGTCCCATCGCCGCGTGAAACTCCGAGTTTTTGCCATTGATGCCCACCCCATCAAAATGATCAGGCCCATCGTGCCCAAAGTTGCGCAATTTAGCCATCCGTTGGGTAAGCTCTGCCGAAGTGCTGATCACGGCCCCGCCTTCTACGGTATGAAACAGTTTGGTGGCGTGAAAACTGATGGTGGAGATGTCCCCGAATTCCAAGACACTGCGCCCCTGGTAACGGGTGCCAAAACAGTGCGCGGCATCATAAATTACTTTAAGGTTGTGGCGCTTGGCAATTTGTGCCATTGCGTCGATATCGCATGGGTTCCCGTAGACATGGGTAGCCAAGATTCCCGTGGTATGTTCGGTAATGGCGGATTCAATTAGCGCCGGATCGATGGTCAATGTGTTGGGATTGATGTCGACAAAAACCGGGGTGCAATTTTCCCAGACCAAACTGCTGGTGGTCGCTACATAAGAAAAAGGGGTGGTGATGACTTCGCCTTTTAACTGCAAAGCCTTGATGGCGATTTGAATGGCAATCGTACCGTTGCTCAGAAAAAGGAGATGGTCTAGGTGGAGGTATTCCTTCAGGTCCAGCTCCAATTTATTGACGAGTGGGCCATTATTGGTGAGCCAATTGCGGTCGAAAATGCCATCAATTAGTTGAAGGTAATCGGATTTCTTAGGAAGAAAAGGTTTAACTACTGGTATCATTATTCAACTGCATTTATATAGTTAAAAACCGTAATAATTTGTCACAAAAGTCCCTTTTTCTACTTTCTTTAGATTTGAGCGATACACATACACCGCATACCTCTTTTTGGCAACACGGGTTAACATCATTTCTAACACTTTCAGTACTATATCATAGAATCTTGTACCTAATACTCTCAAAGCAATTCGCTTCAATAGTTTTGGCTTGTGGGCAGTTGTTACTCTATAGTATTCATCCTTTTTTCTTGGATCAGAAATCATGGTCTTTTGCTCATCATAAGCATTCATAATAGATAAAACATGCCTGATAAATGCCCCCTTGGGAGATTCTTTGAGCAGTCTGTAATAAAATTCGACATCCATATAAAAATGAAGGCTTTCATCAATTTTTCCAATTTTTTGGACCGCTTTTTTGCTTAAAAAAGTTGCTTCCTGAGGAAAATCGGGCACGCCTAACAAATAAAACAACCACCTATGTTCCCAATGATTTTCAAACTTCAAACTGATATTATCAACATTTCGAACAATCCTAAAACCAGTGACCCAGTCAAGATCGGGACTCAACAGGAAACAGGAGGCAACAAAAAACAAGGAATTTTGTACCAATAAATCATCACTGTTGAGCCAGTTAATGATTTCCCCGCTTGCTAATTCATAACCTTTGTTGATCGCATGGCTTTGACCATTATCCTTCTCGCTAACCCAATAGGTGATCCATTGCTCGTATTTTTTGATGATTTCGACAGAATTGTCTGTGCTTCCACCATCAATTATGATGTATTCTAAATTGGGGTAGTTTTGGAGCAATACCGATCGAATAGTTTCTTCGATGAACTGCCCCTGATTATAACTCGGTGTAATGATTGAAATTTTAGGCCAGTGCTTATGTTGATCATAGATCAAAGGACTGGTTTCTACATTCCAGGGCCACTCTGATATGGAATGGATTGGACAAGGAATTTGAGATAACAAGGACATGTTAAACTTCGGTTCTAAGGTTTCATTACTGATGCAAAAAAGAATAGGTCTTATATGTTTCTACTAAAAAGCAACTTTTTTAGCCTTGAGTTGCTTACTTTTAGTGTGAAATACAACAAAGCCCCGACTTTTTTTAAATAAAATTTATCTTTATCATTGACACCGTCAAGCAGGTGGAGCTCACAATTACGAATTTGCCAAATTGACTGAAGGCCTTTGAAGAAAGAAAATGTATATCCAATAGACAATGAAAGATTATATTTGGCTAACAAAAGCTCTTTTCGGGAACCATACTCAACCATAAAAGCATTGATTACATCCAGTAATTGTTTACGATTCTTTTTGTAATTTAACGAGCTATGGCTATTAAGCCTGGTATTTACAATATTCAAAATGCCCGGATTTAATTTCTGTACACAATCAACATAAAAAGAGGCCCTATAAAAAAAAGCTACATCTTCTGCTTGAAATAACTGTCCATTAAACCCCTCTAACTTTAGACAAAGTTCTGTGGATAACATAACTGAATTACTAGGCACCCAAGAATTAAGCACCAAGTTTCTAAAAGCATCAAGAGAGATAAAGTTTTCAAATAAAATCAAATCCTGCTTCTCTGGATATTTGACCAAAACATCGTTTATATAGATTGTGCCTTGCACCCACTTGGAGCTTTCTGCAAAAAGTATTTCAAAAAAATTTTCTCCAAACTCATCATCAGAATCTATATATCTGATGAAGGAGGCGTTACAATTTTGAAGAATCCGATTTCGCCCAAGCGATGGACCAATATTTTGCTTTGATTGGAGAATCGTTACTTTTTCAAGATAGTTCTTGTCAATAAAATTAATCACGCTTTCTGCAGAAGCGTCATCATGGATTATTAGCTCCAATTCACCAGGCTGTATGTAATTTATTGGAATAGAATTGAGACATCTTTGAATCAAGTTACCCTCATTGTGATAGGTAATTCCTATACAGAGTTTATTTTTAAGGTTCAG
>JAAFHQ010000093.1 GCA_013298445.1 Chitinophagales bacterium
CTTCAGTTTGTCGCAACTGGGTAGCTGAAATTGGTAAATTCACCCCCAATCTTACGCCCATCCTGTTTGGGGAAGGGAATCGCGACGCGGAAATTGAAAAAGCCAAAGCTGGTCAAATCCTCATCACCACTTACGACCTGATGACGCGTGAAGCGGATAGTTTTGCCCAAAAACAGTTCTCAACCATCATCCTGGACGAGGCGCAGGCCATCAAAAACCGCAGCACCAAACGTTCGGAAACAGCCATGCGCTTGCAAGGCGGGTTTAAGCTCATCACTATGGGTACCCCACTGGAGAACCACCTGGGCGAATTGTGGAACCTCTTCCAGTTCATCAATCCCGGGCTCCTGGGCTCGATGGACAGCTTCAACGAACGTTTTGCAGTGCCCATCGAACGCCTGGGCGACAATAGCCGCCGCGATCAGTTGCGGCGTTTGATTCAACCCTTTATCCTGCGCCGCCGCAAGGATGAAGTACTGAAGGAATTGCCCGAAAAGACCGAAATCACCCTGACCGTAGAACTGAGTGGCGAAGAAAGAGCCTTCTATGAAGCCTTGCGCCGCAAAGCCCTGGAGGAACTGGAACAATCCATCGAAGGGATGCAGGGTGGACAAAAACACCTGCGCATTCTGGCCGAAATCATGCGTCTGCGCCGGGCGGCTTGCCACCCGGGCATGGTGGACAAACAGTTTGTGAAAGACCAAAGTGCGAAGTTGCGGCTGTTTGGAGAAATCGTGGAGGAGCTGCTGGAAAACAATCACAAAGCCCTGGTGTTCAGCCAGTTTGTTGACCACTTGCACATCCTCGAAAATTACATCAAAAGTAAAGGCATTGCTTACCAATACCTGGACGGGCAGACTCCCCTACCCTTGCGCCAAAAACGCATCGAAGCCTTTCAGGCGGGTGAGGGCGACCTCTTCCTGATCAGCCTCAAAGCGGGTGGCGTGGGCCTCAACCTGACCGCCGCCGATTACGTGATCCACATGGATCCCTGGTGGAACCCAGCTGTGGAAGACCAGGCGACCGACCGGGCGCACCGCATCGGTCAGGAGAAGCCGGTTACCGTGTATCGCCTGGTAGCAGAGGATACGATTGAAGAAAAAATCCTGAAGCTGCACGGGACTAAGCGCGATTTGGCGGATTCGTTGTTGAGTGGCTCGGATGTGAGTGCGAGGTTGTCGGCGGATGATTTGTTGAATTTGTTGAAGGAGAGATAGGGGCCAAAGCGCAATTTCGTTGACCTAAAAAAACAAGGTGCATTCAGCGCAGCATTGTGCTGAGGTCAACCAACACCCGACCCCTAAAGGGGAGTACATTTTTCGTATGTTTAAGATTTTGACTTTTAGTTAAAAAGAAATAAATTTTCAAACTTACGTAGGCTGTACTCCCCTGTAGGGGTCGGGGGTTCTGAGACAAATGCACACTACCAAATTCAACGCAAAATTCCTTAAATCAATGACCTTACGCTCACGACCAGCGGCGCTAGCCGCGAAACGTCGATAGAATTTGGGTAACAGGGAAATGCTTGAGGTGCGTAGCACCGGAACATTTTGCCATTGTTTCGGTGCTACGCACCTTTGAAATCGCCCTTCGTTCCCTTGGCTATTGACGTTTCGCGGCTAGTGCCGCTGGTCGGTTCAGTCTAAAGAATTACGTTCCTTTGTATTTTGTATTCCATTCTTGCGCAAGCGTTTTTCAAGTTTTCGCTTACTTAGGATATGCTTCCTCACCGCATCCCCACCACATTCACCAACTCCCCAATTCCCTCAATGCTAATGCACACCTCATCACCTACGGCCAAGGTAAACTCATTCGGCGGTACAATGCCCGTACCTGTCATCAGGAACACCCCATGTGGGAAGGAAGTCTCCCGGAAAAGCCAGGAAGCCAATTCCGGCAATTGGCGCTTCATGCGGTTGATTTGGATGCTGTTTTCAAAAACCACCTGTCCGGCGCGTTTGATCTGAATGGAAATTACCGTTTCAGGGGAGATGGGCTCTTCCATCACCAGTACACCTGGGCCGAGGGCGGCGGAAGCATCATAACTTTTCGCCTGGGGCAAGTACAAGGGGTTTTCGCCCTCAATATCACGCGAACTCATGTCGTTACCTATGGTGTAGCCGATAATTTTACCGGAGGAAGACATACAAAGCGTCAGTTCCGGCTCGGGGACGTTCCACATGGAGTCGCGGCGAATCAATACCTGAGCGCCGGGGCCAACCGTACGCGCAGCGGTAGCTTTGAAGAACAACTCTGGTCGTTCCGCGTCGTAAACTTTGGCGTAAAAATCGCCACCGCCCGAGTCTTTGGACTCTTCCATCCGTGCTTCACGGCTGCGTAGGTAAGTTACCCCCGATGCCCATACTTCTTGACCGACAATGGGTGCCAGGGTTTCCTTGCTCAATAAGGTTGCTAAATCGCCATTGGGGCTCAAGGACTGGATTTCACTCTTTAAAGCCTGGAACAAGTCGTCGCGGTTGAGGAAGCTGTCCCAATTGCTGGAAGCAGACAAGAAATACTGGCCGTCAGACTCAATGACGTTGCCTTGGGTAGTGCGGAAAATTCTCATGTTTTTGTTTGTGTTATAGTTTCCAGCCTGCGGCTGGTTCTTTTTAGCCACAAAGACACAAAGGCACGAAGTCGCTAAGGGCGAAAAGCACAAACAGTTTGTTTTGTGCCTTTGTGCCTTGATGCCTTGGTGGCTAAAAAAATTCACCGCAGGTGATAAAAATAAAAACTCAGATACTTTGCTGCTCAATCAACGCTTTGATCAATGGGCGGTACTTCTCCCCTACGGGCAACAATTTTCCATCCACTTCCAGCTCGTTGCTGTACAAAGCTTTGATTTTGTTTAGCCCCACAATGTAGGATTTATGTATGCGCAAAAAAAGCCTGTTGGGCAATTTTTCTTCCAGGTAGCTCATTTTTTGGTACACCACGGTGGTTCCTTTGGTCCCTACAATTTTGACATAATTGCTCAGGCCTTCGATGTAGAGGATTTCATCCAAAAACACCTGGACCCATTTGTTGCCCGATTTGAAATACAAAAAGGCGGGGACAGTGTCCGTGACGGGAGCAATTTTGGGGGCAAATGTATTAAGTTCAAAAAGTTTGTGCAAAGCCGCCTGAAAACGTTCAAAAGAAATCGGTTTGAGCAGATAATCCACCGCATTGAGGTCGTAGCCTTCCAGGGCGTATTCCCGGTAGGCGGTGGTGATGATCACTTTGGGCGGCGCAGGCAGGGAACGAAGTAGGGACAACCCATTCAAACCCGGCATCTCGATGTCGAGGAACAACAGATCGACTGGATTTTCGTGCAAATAAGCCTGGGCCAGCACCGGATTGTCAAAACTAGCCAGCAATACAAAATCGTCCAGTTCGGCCAGGTATTTGTCCAAAATCTGCCGCGCGATGGCTTCGTCTTCAACGATTACACAGCGAATTTTTTTCATTGTTTGAGTTCCAATACGACCATAAAAACGTCCTCTTCTTCCAGTATTTCCAGGCGATGTTGGGCGGGATACAGGAGTTCCAGGCGGCGGCGTACGTTTTCTAGTCCCAGTCCTGGGGATTGATTGGGCTTGGTCGAAGTACCGATGCTGTTTTCCACCACCCATTTCACTTGATTGGGCTCAGCTTGTAGGCTGATGTTCAACCAAGCCTGCCCCGTTTCGGGAGACACCCCATGTTTAAACGCATTTTCCACAAAGGGCAACAAGAGCAGCCCCGGTATCCTCCACTCCGCCAGGGCGCCACTTTTGTTGATGGCGACCTGCACACGTTCACCGTAACGCAGTTTTTCCAGGGCGATGTAATCTTCGATGATCTCCATTTCGCGTTGCAAGGGTACGTCTTTGGCCTTGGCTTCGTAGAGTACAAAGTTCATCAATTCGGACAAACGCAGGATGCTGGCGGGAGTGTGTTCCGACTTTTCCAGGGCCAGTCCATAGAGCGAATTTAAGGTATTGAAGAAAAAATGAGGATGAATCTGGGCTTTGAGCAGTTGTAATTCCGTGGCTATGTGTTGCTTTTCTACTTCTTGTCGCCGCGTCAACTCCTGATAATAATGGCGTAAAACTTCCAAAGCCCCCGTAACACCTACTACTGCAATGCAGGTAAAGATGTATTGCAAACTCCGGGTAGCCGAGATGAACTGCGGCACCTGGTTGTCGTACATGAACCTGGGTACAGGCAGAAACAGCAGCAAAAAACTTTGGATAAAATTGGCAAAAAGGAGCACCAAGGCCAGCCCCACGAAGTATTGCCCAAAACGCTGGCGGAACAAATAGGTTTCCAGCAAAATCCACAAATGCAAATAAACCGCCAACAGTTTACCTGGCAATTCCACCAACTGCACCCACATGGAAATCAAAAAGGTATCAGGAAAGACGGTGCGTTCTACAATTTCCTCCCCCGTTTCACGAACCACCTTGATGGTTTCAAATTCATAAAAATTCATGTACACCAGCGACTGTACCAGGATGTAGAGCAGCCAGAAAGCCAGGTGTAACAGCCAGTAATTTGATTGCTTTGGATTCACCGTTCAGATTTAAATGATTTGCTGCCACAAAATTGACCCTTTTTTCCTACTTCCCTTTCCCGTTCACATAAAAGCCAGGGCATTTCACATAAAGCTCCAGAAAAACAGCCATAAAGCCCCCAATTTTGAATCGAAATCAAAAAAAAGCATGATAAAATCAATCCTTATGAAAATTCATTTTTTAGCCCTACTCCTCCTGTTTTGTTTCCATTTGAGTGGGCAAAACCCGGCTTTTGACAAAATTGACCGCTTTTTAAGCGAATTGAACCAACAACACAATTTTAGTGGCAGTGTGCTGGTGTCCTGGAAAGGGCAGGTGTTCAAAAAGGGGTACGGTTTGAGCGATCGCGAGGCCAAAACCGCCTTCACGCCCCAAACCATTTCCTGTATTGGTTCCGTTACCAAACAATTCACCGGGGCGGCAATCCTCAAACTGGAAATGATGGGCAAACTCAAAGTTGAAGACCCCATCAGCAAGTATTTCCCCAACGTTCCTGCCGACAAACAAGGCATCACCTTGCACCACTTGCTCACCCACAGCGCTGGTTTTCCAGGGGCGATTGGCGACGATTACGCCAGCATCACGGGTGAAGAGTTTGTCAAGATGGCCATGAACCAACCCCTGTTGTTCAGCCCTGGCAAGGCTTATGAATACTCCAATGTGGGTTTCAGCCTGCTGGGCATTATCCTGGAACAAGTCACCAAGGAACCCTACGAAGTCTTCTTGAACAAACAACTCTTCAAACCAGCGGGTATGACCCAAACGGGTTACGTGCTGCCCGACTGGAAATCGGCCAATGTCGCAACTGGCTACCGGGGCGACCGCAATTGGGGCAAAATCAATGAAAAAAACTGGGCCAAAGATGGGCCTTACTGGCACCTCCGCGCCAATGGGGGTATTCTGAGCAACGTGGAAGAACTCTACAAATGGCACCAGGCCCTCCTGGGTGAAAAAATCCTGAGCAAAGAGGCCAAAGCCAAGTATTATGGCCGCCACATTGAAGAGGGAGAAGGTTCGAATAGTTATTATGGATACGGTTGGGCGATTTTTTCCACTCCGCGTCAAACGACCTTGATTGCCCACAATGGTGGCAACGGTATTTACTTCTGCGATTTCCTGCGCTACGTGGACGAAGACCTGACCGTGATTCTGCTGACCAATGCGACCAAGCGCGAATACCATCAACTAGCGACCCAGTGTGCGCGGGCCTGCATTTTGCCTGACTTTGTACCCGAGTTAAAAATCAATGACTCGGCCAAAGCCATGCCTGTAGATCAATTTCAATACGACGGTTTGGTCAAAAACTTTATTCGGACCATTGGTTCTGGTGATGAGAAAGAAATCAGAGCCATGATCGATAGCCTTTTTGTGCCCCGCTTCAAGGAAGATTTCCCAATGGAGCAACACTTGAAAGTATTGACCAAATTGGGTGGCGAAGTCAAAAACCTGGAACTGGCGACCATCAATGTCCATGACCGGGGTTTCACGATCAATTTTACAGGTTCACCCCTAACGATTGAGATGGAACTGGATGGAGGAAAAATTGCCGGGATAATGGTTAATTGAACTATTGAAGGGTTAACCACTCCGGTCACTGAGCGAAGCCGAAGTGTAAGGAGTGGTTAACCCTTCAATAGTTCAATTAAAACGGCATTCCCAAGCCCAAATTTAAATTCATACGTTTGAACCACTGACTAGGTGGATTCCAAAAATGCACCCCATCATGGCGGTAAGGGTATCGAACCTTCATACCCAAATCAAGCCGCAGGATAAAATAGCGGATGTCCAAGCGCAATCCGAATCCGGTGCCAATCGCAATTTGTTTGTAGAAGGGGTCATACTGTCCCAGGCTAATGTTGTCTGAAGTGAGTTTAGGGTCCTGGAAAAAGAAGGGCGCTCCTGGGCGCAGGGAATCACGCTGAAAGCTCCAAACGTTGCCGGCATCGATGAAAAATGCTCCGTTTAACAACCAATAAATATTGAATCGATATTCGGCGTTTGCTTCTAGCCACAAGTCTCCAGTATTAATTAAATTGAGGTTATTTGCTAACTTATTGCTTTTTAGCGTAGTATCAATGTATCCTCCTGGGCCAAGCCCCCGGGCAGGCCAGGCCCGAATGCTATTGGGACCACCCACGCTGAATTGTTTGATAAAAGGGACAATGTCGGTATAGCCAAACGGACGTACAATGCCAAAACCCAGACGTGATGCAAAAGATGTTTTGGGTGAAAACTGGCGATTGAAACGCAAAGAGCTTTCAAATAGGCCATATTGAGCAAATTCGACTCCGCCAATCTGAAAAACATCTTCGCGGCCAAAAATCCGGTTATTGAGCCAATTGGTTGCAAAAACTTCACTTCCCGCGGTTTCAAAACTCATTCCAAGTTGGATGCTTCTGCCTTTGCTATTGGTTTTTCCAATGTAATCGTAGGTAATTCCTCGGAACAATACGCTCACTAAAAATCGGGGGTCAAAACTGCGGAGGAATAATTGGTTATTGAACGTACTCAAAAAATAATCAGTTAGGTCTGATTTGAAATATTCGGCAGCAAAATTGGTAATGGAGTAAGATTTTTGTTTACCTATCTTGACATCAAAGCCATAGTTCATGTTAAAAATGCTGATTTTGTAAAATTTAACAAAGTCAGTATAACTGAAACCGAGTGAAAATTTACTGGCCGCATTTTCTTTGAACAGGTTGTACAATCCGCCTCCAGGTTTTTGCTTATTGTGGTTGTAAGTTAGATTATCTGCGAATTTCCAAATCCCAAAATAATCCTTAAACTTGGGCAGGTATAAGTCGTTTTGAAACCCAACATCAAGGGTGTTAATCAAAGGTTTTTTCGAAAACAAACTATTGAACTCAACCCCGGTTCGAAAACTGGTAACCAATGCTTCTCCACCATTGAAGATATTTCGGTTGCGAATGGATGGCCGGAGGGAAAAGCCCACCAGGTTAAAAGTTTGGCCTTGGGTAGCGCGGTTGGTAAAACTCACTTCAAAGTCAAGACCCATTTCCAGTTTTGGATTGGGCGTCAAAAAAATCCAGATGTCCAACAAACTGGGGTCTTCTGCATTTGGGAGTTGTTTGATGCGCACAAACTTAAATACCCCACTAGCCGCCAATTCACGCTGGGTTGCCTCCAGATCAGTCTGGCGAAAAGGCATACCTACCCGAGCTTTTACCGCATCCACCAAAAAGTTACTCCTGAAATACAAACTGCTATCTGGTTCATTTCTGAAAATAAGCCCCTGAATGAGTGAGTCTTTCATGGGGTGGTAGGGCGATTCCTGTTCTGGAGAGTAGTAAGGGAAAACTACAATTTTTCCCACTTTAAAGGATTGGTGTACGGTGTCTTCCAGTGGTGGCAGGACTTCCAGGTTGACCAATGCACGATTCTTTTTGAGGCTGGTGTCGGCAGTCAACTGGGCAACATAGTTGGACAAAAAATTGGCGTAACCCTGGTTGCGCATGTAGAGGGCAATCCGTTCTTTTTCCTGATCGTAAAGGCGGCTATCCAGGGGTTCTCCACTCCTCAGCAGGCTTTCCCCTTTGATGGCTTGCAACATGGAATCTACCTTCCGGTCTGAGGAATGATAAATGAGGGTATCGATGAAGGTGCGTTTTTTAGGGTAAACATGGTAAGTTACCCAGGCCTTTTTTTTGCGCAGCACCTCTTCATAAATCGCTTCTGAATTAAAATAGCCCTTGTTTTTAAGGTAGTCCTCAATGGCGATTTCCGTTTCGTTGCACTGCTTTTCGTCAAAAATGGCTGGAACCTCACTCAATACCCGCCGTTGCCAACGGTCAAATCCTGAGGTATCCCCAGGTTCATTCGTTTTGAACCAAAACCATTCCCGGGGAAATACAAAGAACAAGTTGCTGTTGGGCTTTTGTTTGTACAAGGTTTCCATCTCGTAGCTGAGGGTACCTTTGTTGGCCATTTTTTCTTCTTCATGGATCAGCAACTGGTTTTTTTTCAGCAGAAATTGATCAACATCCAAAAACTTTGTAGTATTACAGCTACTCAGCAACAGGCCCAGGGCCAAACTCATCCACAGTGGGTTGTATCTTGATTTAGACATTGATTTCGACATGGTTTCTACAGGATCACTATGCTTTCAAAAAACAAAATTAAATATATTACGGCACTGCAAAAGAAGAAGTTTCGCAGCGAACTGCAATGCTTTCTGGCCGAAGGTGATAAAATAGTGCGTGAATTAGTGGCTTTCCCTCAGTGGGAGCTGGAGTGTATTCTGGCGGTTCCGGAATGGTTGGAAAGCCATGAACGCTTGCTTGCCGGGCGAAAAATAGAAATCATTTCCATCACATCTGCTGAGTTGGAGAAAATCTCTACCCTTCAAACGCCCAATCAGGTGCTGGCTATTGTTAAGATGCCCGCCGAATTTGACTGGAATAACAATTTTTCTACTGATTTGGCCTTGTACCTGGATGGCATTCAGGATCCGGGCAACCTGGGCACCATTTTGCGCATCGCCGATTGGTTTGGAATCCTGCAGGTGTTTTTGTCGCCGGATTGTGTGGAGCTCTATAACCCCAAAGTGATTCAGGCGACAATGGGCTCCTTTTTGCGGATCAAAACGGCGGTGGTGGAGTTGCCCACACTCAAAGCAGGAATTCCTGGCTTGACGACTTATGGGGCGCTCTTGAGTGGAGAGAATGTGTTTTCGGTACAGGTACAACATCCTGCTTTGCTCATCATTGGCAATGAGGGCAAGGGGATTCGGGAGGAGTATATTCCATTGATTGATCGGGCGATTTCGATTCCGAGGCATGTGAATGGTGGCGCGGAATCGCTGAATGCGGGGGTGGCGACGGGGATTATTTGCGGGGTGATGCGGAATGGGGGCGGGTGAAGTTATTTTGTTATGAGGGTTGTATGCTTGATGAAAATGGGTTATATTTAAGGATATATCGCAAGTGTATTGAGATAAAACCAGTGCGAGAGTCCGCAACAGATGATTAATGAAAAGGTGTGATGTAGGTTTCGAAATAGTCGTTGGTTGTGGTAGTACTGTTGTTGCTGCCAATTTTAGGACGACCAAACAAAAACGCATGAACTCTACAGAAAAAGGAAATATCGGAGAAGAATTTGTGAACGGAATTGCTTTCAATTCTTTCATAGAGCATTGGTGTTATCCAAGTCCTAAAGATGAAAGTGGAGACAAAAAGGAAATATGCGATTTATTAGTATTGTTTGGTGAAAACTTAATTATTATCTCAGTCAAGAATTATGAATTCAAAGACTTCTATTCAAGGTATTTTAGACGGACAATCGAAAAGGCAGTAAAACAGATTTACGGTGCGGAAAGAAAATTATTAAATAGTGACAAAGATATTTTTATTAAGCATCCGAAGAGAGAAATTGAAAGGTTTCCAAAAGAAATAATTAAAAACACATATAGAATAATTGTAAATCTTGGTGAAGGTGTTCGGTTTTATCCCTTCAATACAGAAACTAAAGACGAAAAATTTATTACCCTTTTGGACAAGGAAGCATTTCAGACAATAGTCCAAGAATTAGATACAATTCCAGACTTCTTGGAGTATTTAAGAAAAAGGGAAGAATTATTCGCTGGCAAATCCGTAACCATTTTACCTGGCGACGAAGATGATTTTCCAGCAGAAACAGCTGAACAGTTTTTCGAGTATGCTCAAAAGCATTTTAATCCGTATGAAAAAAAGAGTATTTTGATTTCTGGAACTGAACACGATATTTTGGCTCATTACTTAAAAAATGAAAGGACTTTCCCAGATTACATAAAATCGAAAGAATATAACGGAATGTTTGTTCAATTAGATGGCAATTGGGCAGACTTTAATCAAAGAAAACAAGTAAAGGAAAAAAGAGATTTAGATAAGAACAGCTACTTTCTTGATGAACTTGTAAAAAGGGAAGTTCTAACCAATCACAACGAAAATTCAATTGAATTAGCAACAGCAATTATGTCATTTGATAGGTTTAATCGTAGACTTATATCCAATAACTTTTTACAGTTCTTCGACACTTATAAGGAAGCAACAGGCGATTTCCTTGCAAGAAGATATGCTGACTTTGATGGTATTGGAATTGTGTTTGCGTTTTATCCTCAAGAAATGCCGAAGGAAATGGTTAATACATTACTTGACATTGCGTTAGACAGCTTTTGTGTTTATTCAAATTATAAAAGCAAATCAATGATTTTAATCGCAACGACAAATGAGTTCAAGCAATTTAAAATGGGGTTAATAAAAGATATTGCTCCATTTTCGGAAGAACATGAGCAACAAATAAAGAAAGACGTCGAATTACTAGGATGGTTTAAAAATCATCAAGAATTTAAAGTGACAGAAAAAGAATACCCAGATGGAGAATAGAAAAACTGGCTATAACACGTTTTTTTCGCTAGAGGCGAACAGTATGAATATGAAAATTTGAGCAATTAATAACCTTTAGTGCTGCCTGATGGTTTTCGGTTTCAAAAGCCCACCAACGCAAAGCCCGAGACCGTCTCTCATTACTACAGTTTCGAAGCATAGAAAAGTATGTCGAATCAGGCAAATAGCCTCATTCCGAAACTACCTCCCTTTTCACGCTCTTCCGCCCTTCCAACAGCCCCAGCACGGATAAATCCTCATCCAAATCTTCCCAGGAAATCCCCTGCCCTCCGGCAATCAGGCGCCAGTTGTTCAATTGCTCTGGGGTTGCTTCAGCAAGCCGCCAGTACCAATCATACGGAATGCCCAATTCTCGACCATCTTCGAGCAGGACATAAAAGCGCTCTGCGGCAATGCGCACTTGGGTTGCTTTGATGGTTTTGTATTCAGCTAAAGAACTCATACCACTTTTTTTTGAAGTTATCCTGCTCTTCCCCTACGATCTCTTCTGCCTGCTTTTCTTCTTTTTTACTGAAGTTGTGCATGTAATCTTTTTTAACGGGGTCAATCCAATACTTACCATAACCATCTCCTTTTTCAACATGAACATGAGGCGGTTCGGCGTTTTCGTTACTGTAGAAGAAGAAGCGAAAGCCAAGTTTACGGAATATTGTTGGCATACAGAGTGTGTTTAGTTAAGCATTCAGGCTTACCATGCAACGTTTCTAAACTGCTCTGTTTTGATTTGCAAAATAAGGGTTCTTACTGATAAAAGCAACACTCGCTGGGTACCTCAGATGGTCTGTCATCCACAGACCCAAAAGAACACTTATTTTTTTATCGCCTTAGACATTTTATGCGATACCTCCCCCAACATCCCCCACAAAATACATATCAATCTCCCCCTTGTTTTTGGCCTTGACCTTCCCACGATGTACAC
>JAAFHQ010000929.1 GCA_013298445.1 Chitinophagales bacterium
ATGCTTTCCTCGAAGGCAACGGGCCGGCCGGCGAGTTTTTGTACGTGACCGGCCATACGGGTACGCACATCGATGCACCCTGGCATTATTTCCCCACTTGTGCAGGTAAACCATCCCGCACCATCGAGGAATTGCCCCTGGAGTGGTTTTTTTCTGATGGCGTCGTGCTGGATTTCACCGACAAACCCGATGGCTATTGCATCACGGTAGCAGACTTAAAGGAAAAGCTGGCAGCCATCAATTATACCCTCAAACCTTTCGATATCGTCCTAATTCGCTGTGATGCCTACAAGCGCCTCCACGACGAAGACTTTGTCAGAATCCACGTAGGTGCCTCCGCCGAAGCCACCCACTGGTTGATCGATCAGGGCATCAAGGTGATGGGCACCGATGGTTGGGGCTGGGATATTCCGATGCACATTCAGGTACAGGATTATTTGCAAAATCCACGGCCTGGGGTGATTTGGGCTGCTCACTATGTAGGTCGGGAGAAAGAATATTGCCAGATTGAAAAGCTGGCCAATCTGGATCAGTTGCCACCTTTTGGATTCAAAGTGGCTTGTTTTCCAGCGAAGATTAAAGGTGGGAGCGCTGGATGGACAAGGGCAGTAGCGATTTTGGAATGACGATTTTGGAATGACGAATTTTTCGAATGATGAATGACGAATTTGGAGGCAACGCTCGGTATTCGTCATTCGTCATTCGAAAAATTCGTCATTCAAATCATTCTCCACACTCAATCTTGGTAATCAACCACTTCCCATTTTCCTTTTTCAGCTCAAAGTTCTGTGTCCTTTCGCTGCCGCCTTCATCTCCCGATAGGGTTGCGCTTACACGATTGTTGCCCAGGCCTACCGCATCTACTGGAGCAGTAGTCCAAAATTTAATGTCCCAGTCTTGAGCACAGAAAAAGCGGTCGTAATCCCAGCCTGGCACTGGTCCATCTTCGTTGATTTCCTTGGCCCAGACTGTTTTTTCCAAATTTTTCAAATAAGCTTTTTCAGCATCAACATATTCCTTACTGATGAAACCCGTTTTGAGGAATTGATCAAAGTAGAGGTCCACTTTGGCCTTGTTCAAAGTCAGGTGTTTCCCGCCAAAATTGATGTAGTCGATCCTTTGAAGGCTATTGATGGAATCGCCGTACCACTTGTAAAAATTGTGGATTGCATCGGTGATGGGCACCAGCTCAGTGTCACCTTCTGGTCCGTCTGAATCGGTGAGTTCTTCGGTAGTTTCCGCCGTTTTATTGGCTGAGTTTTGGCAGGCTGTAAAGCTGAATACTGCCAGACAGAGGAGCAATAGATATTTCATACTGAAAGGTTTAAAGAGGTTATTGTTATTTCGATTTTAAAAGTAAAAAAATCCAGTTTTATACGAACAGTAAAATTAAAGTTAAAATGATTCCACCCAAGGTAAAATACAAACCCCGCTTAAATACCGTGGTTTTAGGCATAAACATCCAAAATGCGGAAATCACAAAAAACAGCAGGGAAAGTCCAAAAAAGATGTTGAAGAAATACAAAGGATCTTCGGTTTTTGCCTTGTGCAAATGGGTCATTTTTTCCAGAATGGTCGGCAGTTCTTTTACGGTAAATTCAGCTTTGCCGGTGCTTTTGTTGTAAGTACCATCCCGAAAATAGAGCAGATCGCCCTCGGTTTTATCCACTTTGAATTGCCGCATTTTCAATTGTTCCCCAATTTCTTTTTCACTTGCATTGGGTTTAATCATTTGTACAATCTGCTTCTTCTGCTTTAAAAAATCGGTATCGCGAAAAATGAGCAATACTCCGCTTAGGGCATATACAGCCATGATACCAGCGAGAAAAAAGCCCAAATAGCGGTGAATCACCCGCATGTTGTTGCTAAAGGAATTGGTGGTAGACATAACAAGCTACTTTTGGTTGAAAAAAATGGATTTTAGCTCAAGTCTTGAGCGATAAATTGAGGCAAGAAGGTTGCAAACCCTTGCTTTGAAACAACAATATAGGAGAATTTAGAATAAGGCTACCTTATTTCTAAATTTCCGACCAATAAATTTTCCCGCACATATCCGCCAAAACAAGTCCCAATTCTGCACAGAATTTCCCGTCCTTTAATTTGTACCCTAGCCGAACAAAGCAGACATTTGCAGAGCCGTGCTAATTTGTTTAGCTTGGAATCTTTTTCAACCTACTTTTATTGACATGAACACAAATAAAACCTTAAAAGAAGAAGCGCTACATTACCACGCCAAAGGACGCCCGGGAAAAATCGAAGTGATTCCAACCAAGGAAACCGCTACCCAGCGTGACTTGACCCTGGCCTATTCCCCTGGTGTAGCAGAACCTTGCCTGGAGATTGCCGAAGACCCCGAAGCCGTTTACAAATACACCGCCAAGGGCAACCTGGTCGCCGTGATTTCCAACGGCACTGCGGTATTGGGCCTGGGCGACATTGGCCCGGCCGCTGGCAAACCCGTAATGGAAGGCAAGGGCTTGTTGTTTAAAATCTACGCCGACATCGATGTGTTCGACTTGGAATTGAACACCAAGGATGTCGACGAATTTGTACGGACGGTCAAGATTCTGGAGCCCACTTTCGGTGGCGTCAACCTGGAAGACATCTCTGCCCCCGAGTGCTTTGAAATCGAAGAGCGCCTCAAAGCTGAGTTGAACATCCCGGTGATGCACGACGACCAACACGGCACCGCCATCATCAGCGCTGCGGCTTTGTTGAATGCGCTGGAAATTGTGGGTAAGGAAATTGATAAAGTCAAAATCGTGGTCAATGGCGCGGGAGCTTCGGCCATTTCCTGCTCCAAACTCTACCATAGCCTGGGCGCCAAAAAAGCGAACATGTTTATGTTTGACTCCAAAGGTTTGATCCACCCCAGC
>JAAFHQ010000930.1 GCA_013298445.1 Chitinophagales bacterium
CCGGGCTTTCTGGGAGAATGGAAAGCTGGTGATGGGGAACGCGGTGTTCATGCGTTAATCGGAGTGCCTCTAAGGTGATTCTTCAGTGTCTTAGGTTTCTTAGGTGGTAAAAAAATATTCTTTCACCACCTAAGAAACCTCAGGCACTGAAGGGACACCTCAGGGATCTAGTGCAAAAAGACCTTCTCCGTTCCCATCCAATTTCCCGCTGCCAGCTGCACGATATAAATCCCTGGCAGGATATTGTCTCTCAACTTCAGCGCACTTTGTTGCGCGCCCGCCATCCGCAAGCCCAGGTTTTGCTCCTGTAACACCTGCCCGGTCACGCCCACGATCCGCAACTGCACATTGCTACTCTCCGGTAACTCATATTGCAAGCGCAATTCCCGAGGAGCAGTACTAACCTTAAGCGCAAGTCGGCGCGTCTGGACAGCATTGGTTCCGGTGCTGACCGAACATTGAAGTCCCAACGCAGGCAGTCGATTAAATTTTCGACCCATCACATTGTCCACCTCGGCCCCGTCGATACACAACCAGCTTTCCAGCACGGTAGCATAAATTTGCCGGAAATCAGTAGAGAATTTCAGGTTGCCGTCACGATCGAGGTCCTTCAGGTTGGGATTTTGACCCACAAAACCATTGCCATTCAAACCCGGGCCAAACATCATCAAGGGTGAAGCCGCGCCATGGTCCGTACCTTGTGAAGCATTCTGCTCAGGACGGCGGCCAAATTCCGAAATGGTCATCGACAGCACTTTGTCAGCCCAACCACCAGCTTGTAAGTCCTGATAAAAAAGGCTCACCGATTGGGCAATGTTTTCGAGTAAAACCGGATGATTCTGGTTTTGATCGGCGTGATTGTCGAAACCATCCAGAGTGACCATGTACAAACGGGTGCCCAAACCTCCCTTGATCAAACGAGCCACCAGGGCCAGTTGTGCGCCCAGATTAGCAGGGTATTGCACGGTGTTTTTTCCCGTTTTATACGCCGTTTCAATGCCTTGAGCGTAAGTGAAAGTCGCATTGGTGAGGGTGCGCAGGTAAGTCAACTGTTCGCCGTAATAACATTCGGGCACATCGGTCGGATCGTACAGGCGGCCACTTTGGGCAATTCTGGCCAATTCCTCCGGGTCGTTCACCACCACTGCCATGTTGTCATTTTTGGTGTTGGTAAAGGCCAGGTTGCCTGCACCACCAATTTGAATGGCCGGGGGCATTTTGGGCGGCTTGGTCAGGTAATCCGGGTTGACATCTTCCAGCCAACGGCCCAACCAGCCGCTGGTTTCCACCACCTGGGAATCACTCGACGTTGCCCAAATATCGGAAGAGCGAAAATGCGAGAGGTTTTGCTCTGGATACCCTACACTATGCACCACTTTCATATCGCCATCCTTCCACATTTTTTCCAGTGCCCCCATGCGGCTTTGAATGCCGAAAGAGGTATTGAGGTTGATGATCTGGTTGTTGGGAATGGCGATTCCGGGGCGCAAGGATTTATAGGTGCTGTAATCAAACACGGGGATGATCGTATTGAGGCCATCATTCCCTCCCTTGAGGCGAATGAGCACCAAAATACGGTCACCTTCCATGGAGCTGATCAGCGCAGCCAGTTTGGAACTTGCCAGGGCTGTGACTGGGTTGCCACCCAGTAGGATAGAGCCAGCGCCACTCAGTCCCAACATGCGTAGGAAAGTGCGGCGGTTCCAGGCTTCGTGAGAAAGGGCATGCGCCTGCGGATCGTTCAGCGAATTGCCTTTTTTATGATTGAGCATGTGAATTCGTTTTGTGTGGATTAGGTCAATTGAAACTCCGGCAATCTCGAAATGTGCTGGATCAACAAGGCCACTTGCGCTGGTACGTATTCCCAATCCAGGTTCCAGGAACCACTGGCATAATAGGTCTCGGGTACCTCCCATTTAAAGGTTTTGATGGCCGATTCGTAATCTGCATCACGGTACAAGCCTCTGGGTAGCCAAAAATCAACAATGGCGCGGGCGGTGAGTACCGGGTCGTCGGGCTTGGGACTGAGGGCTTTGGCCAACTTACGGTAAGTTTCTGGTTCAGAATTGTACAAACCATACAGGCCTAAATCCATGGAGGCCCAGCGCCCAGTCAGGGTTGCGCTGGTTACCCAGTTTCGGTTGCCCGGCCAGCCCGCCACATCAACTGGCTGGAAAATTTGTTGACCCAATTCGCCGGCCAGATACACCACGCCAAGGGTGGTATCCTGAGCCTCAAAAGCGAAGCCACCTTGCCGGAAAAAACTGACCATCATCTCGATAGGGCTTTTGATGATGGTGCCAATGACCTCGTCATCAAAAAAATGTTCACTTTTGAGCAGTTGGCGGAAGACCGGGGCAATTTGGAATTTGTTGTCGCGGAAGGTTTTAGCCAGACCTTCCACAATACTTTCGTCAGCCTCGGGGTGCACAAAATGGCGGTAAATTTTGCGGCAGATGTAAGTTGAGATTTGTACAGCCCGCTCCTGAAAGAGCAGGTCGTGCAGGGTATCGTAATTGAAGGCGGCTGTTTTGCCAAAAATGGTTTTGTTGCCCGGATCAAAGCCGAGGTTGGTAAAGCCAATCGGGGCGCAAATGGCGGTAAAACCATTCCAACCAGTTAGCGCCCGGGCAGTTTCCACAATGTCCTGTTGCGTGTAGCCATTGTCGCGCCCCAGGGTGAACAATTCGTACAACTCCCGGGCGTAATTTTCATTGGGTGAAAAACGGTTGTTTTGTACCCCGTTCAAATAAATCAACATCGCAGGGGTGGTACCAATGGCTTTGACAAAAGCTTTAAAATCGCCCAGGCAAAATTGCTGCAAAATTTTGTGGTAGGCATACAAATAAGAGGGGCAAACGTAGGTTTCTCCCT
>JAAFHQ010000931.1 GCA_013298445.1 Chitinophagales bacterium
ACCACCTTAGAAACCACAGGCACCTCAGGGGCACCTCAGGATTTTAACACGTCGCCAAATACCCCTTAACCTTCTCCACAAACAAATCCTGCAACACCTTCGTCACCTTTCCAATATTACCATCCCCCAATACGAACTCATCAATTTGCCCAATCGCCATTACCCCTTTGATGGTGCTGGTGAAAAAAGCCTCTTTGGCCTCAGCCAGTTCGCTGACGTGGATGGGGCGTTCTTCCACTGTATATCCCGCCTCGCGAGCTGCATCGATCACCTGACGGCGCGTAATGCCCCAAAGGATTTTTTCATCCGCAGTGACAATGCGATCATCCTTGAGCACCAGGAAAAAATTGGAGCGGGCCGATTCCCGGATCCATTCGCCTTTATCCACATAGATCAGGTCAGAGGCTCCCCGTTCTTTTATGGTTTTGAGCATACGGATGCCCGTAGAGTAATTAATGGTTTTGACCTCCGGTAGCTCGCGCTGAAACGGATGGGTAATGATTTTGATGCCCTGTGCCGAAAACTCCCAGGCACTGGCCGGCAGCTCGTACATCATGATCAACAAATTGGGGCTGACTGGTGTGTAGCCATCAGGGGAATACCCCCCCGTGAGTACCAGTCGAATGCCCGCTTCCTGTACTTCATTCGCTGCCAAAAGGTCGTAGATGTGCTGCCTCAGCGTAGCCTTATCGAAGGGGATTTCCAGATACAACTCCGCAGCCGAGCGGTAAAACCGATTGAGGTAATCATCCAGAAAAAGGGGATGACCTTCCCGTGCCAGAAAGTAATCAAAAATGCCGTAACCCCGCAGGATGCTGAGGTCGGATACGTGCAGGTAAGCGTTTTCAACGGGGGTTTGTTGGCCGTTGATGTTGTAATATTTAATCATGACTACGGATTTGCCCGACAAAAATCATCAATTTCCCTGATTTTTCTTTGCAAAATCCCGCAATTCTCGCAGTAATCTCGTTGAACTTTTTGACAAAAGTGGAAAATCTTGCAGATTGGATGACTTTTACACCAAAAAATCTCAAGGTTATTGTAATGATTTTCAAGGATTATTTTTGATAAAAGCCAAAAAATCAATATATTCCACTCTAATTCGGTCTGAAAGCAAAATTTTTGGTTTGTTTTCTTTTTTTCATTTAAACACTAACCATATGAGCTTCGACAGTAAACAGATTCGCAACGTGGTGCTCCTGGGCCATTCCGGCGTCGGGAAAACCACTCTGGCAGAAGCCATGTTGTTTGAGGGAGGCGAGATTAGCCGCCGCGGCAGCGTGGAAGAGGGCAACACGGTATCTGACTATACCGACCTCGAACACGAACGCGGCGGCTCACTCTTCGCTTCGCTTGAACACGTCTCCTGGAAAGATTCCAAAATCAACGTCATCGACACTCCGGGTCTGGATGACTTCATCGGTGAAGTCGTTTCTTCCCTCCGGGTGGCTACAACAGCTGTCCTGATCCACAACGCAAAAAGTGGGGTTGAAGTAGGCGCAGAATTGCTCTGGGAATACATCGAAACTTTTGACGCACCGGCCATTTTTGTCATCAACCAAATTGACCACGAAAAAGCTGACTTCGACGCTACTTTGGAACAAGCCATTGCCCGTTTTGGCAATAAAGTAATGCCTTTTCAATATCCCCTCAACCCAGGAGTAGGTTTTAATTCCATCATCGATGCCCTGCGCATGGTGATGTACTACTTCCCCGACGGTGGTGGAAAACCCGAAAAACATCCCATTCCCGATGCCGAAAAAGCGCGTGCAGATGAAATGCACCGCATCATCGTAGAGGCAGCCGCTGAAAACGATGAAACCCTGATGGAACGCTACTTTGAAGAAGGAAACCTCAGTGAAGAAGAATTGGCTCAGGGCTTGCGCATTGCCATTGCCCAGGGCCAAATCATTCCAGTATTTTGCACCTCGGCCAGCCGGGATATGGGTTCAGGCCGGGTGATGGGTTTCATCAACGATGTATGTCCATCTCCTGTAGACCGCAAGCCTTTGCCACTCACCAATGGCAAAACCCTGGCTTGTGATTCCAGCCTTCCTGCCACGGTTTTTGTGTACAAAACCATTTCAGAACCCCGCGTCGGGCTCCTCTCCTACTTCAAGGTCTGTAGTGGCGTACTCAAAGCGGGGGATGAACTCACCAATTTCTCCAACCGCACCATCGAACGTTTTGGCCAGCTCTTTGTCGCCAATGGCAAAGACCGGGTCTCCGTCACTGAACTGAAAGCTGGAGACATTGGGGTAACCGTCAAACTTAAAAATACCCATACCAACAATACACTCAATGGCAAAGGGGCCGATCACGAGATTGTGCCGATTTCTTTCCCCGAACCACGGGTAACCGTTGCTGTTGAGCAAGCCAATAAAAATGACATGGAAAAACTCATGAAGGCCTTGCACACCATTCATGAGGAAGATCTTACAGCAAGTGTGGAATTGAGCGCATCGCTCAAACAAACCTTGCTACACGGCCAGGGTCAGTTGCACCTCGACCTGATCAAACACCGGGTGGAACAAGCCCAAGGTGTAAGTATGAATTTTGTCAAACCCCGCATTTCTTACCGGGAAACCATTACCAAATCCGCCAACGCACAATACCGCCACAAAAAACAAACGGGTGGTGCCGGGCAGTTTGGAGAGGTGCACATGCGCATCGATCCCTACTTTGAGGACATGCCTGATCCTGCTGACTTGAGTGTACGTCACCGCGAAGTAGAAGAACTCCCCTGGGGTGGTAAACTGGCCTTCTACTGGTGTGTAGTGGGGGGTTCTATCGATAACAAGTACTCCAGCGCCATCAAAAAAGGCATCATGGCCAAAATGGAAGAAGGGCCATTGACTGGCTCACACTGC
>JAAFHQ010000932.1 GCA_013298445.1 Chitinophagales bacterium
TTGGATGAAATTGGGGAAATGCCGCTTGAATTGCAAACCAAATTGCTGCGGGTGCTCGAAAATGGAGAATTTCTGAAAGTTGGCCAAACCAAAACCCAAAAGGTGGACGTCCGCATCATTGCCGCCAGCAATCGCAATCTGGAACAAGACAGCAACAATGGGCAGTTCAGAATGGATTTGTACTACCGCCTGGCTACTTTTGCCATCCATTTGCCTTCGCTCAATGAAAGGTCAGAAGACATCCCCCTGCTTGTGCAGCATTTTATGGAACAATTCAGCCAAAAGCTCCGTAAAAAAATCAGCAGCAGCCACCCCGAGTTTTTAAAAGCCCTGCGACAACACCAATGGCGGGGCAATATCCGCGAGTTGCGCAATACGATTGAGCGCGCTTGTATCCTGAGTGAAACTTCACAATTGGAAAGGGATAGCCTTCCCTGGGATTTTTTACAACCAAGCAGCAACAACACCAGCGGCATCCTATCTTTAAGAGAGGTAGAAAAACGGCACATCTCGCGGATGCTGGAACATACCCATGGCAATAAGACCCAAACGGCGGAGTTATTGGGCATTGGCCTGACCACATTGTATGCAAAAATCAAGGAATATCAATTGTAATCCTAAAATTTAGAGCAGTTCCTAGGCAAACTTTTCCTAAACCGGGGACGTTAAGTCTTTAAAACCCGCCTCTATCAGGATCGTACCCAAGGCTTAAACAAACGTTTCGGACGATTATTCAACCATTTCCCACACTCAAACATGATTTTGAGCCGTGGGCTTACCATTGTTTAACTGCAACAAACGTATCGTATTTATGAATTCACTATGGACCAAAATCATCCTCAACACCACCTTACGCAAAAAAAAGCTGAGTAAATACAGCAATTATGTACTCGCCAAAGGTTTGAAGCAATTTCAGATCTTATTCAAACGCCGCCTCATTCAGCTCTTTTTGTTGAGCATGGGCGTTTTGTCGGCTGGCTTTGGCCTAAAAGGGTTTTTATTGCCCAATGATTTTATCGATGGTGGTGCGGTAGGGATTTCCTTGTTGATCTCAGAAATTACGGGTTGGCCCCTTTCTTTGTTGTTGCTTCTGATCAATATTCCTTTTGTTGTGCTGGGGCTCCGTACGATCGGGCTTGATTTTGCGGTCAAAACAGCCATCGGCATCATTGCCCTAGCCATTGCGGTTGAAGTGATTCCTTATCCACAAATTACCGAGGATAAATTGCTGGTCTCGGTCTTTGGTGGGTTCTTTCTCGGAGCTGGCATTGGGCTTTCCATGCGCGGCGGCGGCGTGATCGATGGCACCGAAGTACTGGCGCTCAACATCAGCAAACGTTCCGGGCTTTCGGTCGGCGATTTGATCATGATTTTCAACATCATCATTTTTTCAGTTGCGGCTTATTTGCTGTCCATCGAAACGGCTTTGTATTCCATTTTGACCTACCTGGCTGCCTCCAAAACGGTTGATTTTATTGTAGAAGGCATCGAAGAATACACCGGCGTAACCATCATTTCCCCAAAATCCGAAGACATCCGCCAAATGATCATCAACGACATTGGCCGGGGGGTAACCATCTATAAAGGGGAACGAGGCTTTGGCAAATCGGGACACCGTGACAGTAACATCGACATTATTTTTACGGTGATTACCCGCCTGGAATTGAGTAACCTCAAAGCGGAGATTGAAAAAATTGACCCCAATGCGTTTATATTGATGCATAGCATTAATGATACGAAGGGAGGGATGATTAAGAAGAGGCCGCTGCATTAGGAATTTCAAATAAATCGATAATGTTGAAAAAAATTTGCACAAATGCAAAGAGGGATTTATATTTGCAAAATAATAGCATTGCTATCATTTTTGGTTTTAGAGGCTATCTACACAAAAGCAATACTATCTAACTCTAAAATCAATATTTATGTACAATCAAACTGTGACCAAACTCTTGCGTTGCTGCCTGTTGGCCATTCTGGTATTCAGTTTTTCATGCCAACCTGATGATAAAGAGGAAAGTAGTTCAAAACCTACTACCGATTTTTCAGCAGAACTTCCTCAGGAATGGATGACCCAGGCTTACAATTCGGTTAAAAGAACCGGACTATTTGCACTTGATGCTTCCCGCGTTTATGCCTACACTGCTGTTACTATGTACGAATCAATGGTACATGGTATGCCCGGCTACCGCTCTCTGGAAGGTCAGTTGAATGGACTGACCAACCTGCCCAAACCTGATCCCAACAAACGTTATGATTGGGGTATCGTGATTTGCCACGCAACTCCTCAAGTAATTGCGGAGCTTACTCCCAACATTTCAGCAGGCACCGTGTTTTCGCTCCAAGCTACGGCAGATCGGCAAGCCGATAATTTGCTCATACAAAATGCCTTGGATCAGGAAGTAATGAAAAACTCCAAGGATTTTGCAGACCAACTCGCACTAGCCATTCTTCAGTGGGCAGCTACCGATGGTCGGGCCAATGCCCTCAACAAAAGCTACACTGAACGCTCCAGAGTAGGCAATCCCCAATTCTGGATAGGGGCCACTTTGAGTCAGCAGTATATGGCACCTTTTTGGTGGGAAAGCCGCCCCTTGGCCATTGAGCGTGCACAAGTTTGCCAGCCTGCTCCACCATATGAATACAGCACTGATCCAAATAGTGCTTATTACAAAGACGTAAAAGAAGTATTTGATGCGTCCTTTGATCCAGCCAAGGTAGAAATTGGCAAATACTGGGCCAACAACCCGGGAGTTTCTGGCTCCCCGGCAGGTTCATGGATTGGAATAGCCAATCAATTGGTTGATCAGTTTGATATGGACATCCAAACTACCCTGAAAATGTATGTTCTTTTGGCATGTAGT
>JAAFHQ010000933.1 GCA_013298445.1 Chitinophagales bacterium
AGGATTATACCCAGTTTGCACAATTTTACAACTTCCTGATGATTTTGATTGCCTGTTCAATCCAGTTGGAATCTTCATTCAGGAAAATATCCGGGTTGATCCCAATGTCTTCATAATTCAACAGCCTTGCCGGGTTTTTCATATCCGTTACATAAATTTCAAAATGTTGACTGGGCAGTTTTTCCCGTTTCCCGTAATTGCTTCCGTAGCTCAACATCCCTTTTGTTGTTTGCCCAAGAGTCCTGATATTTTTTAATTTTTTCAAGCGCAAGGTGAGTATTTCTGCCTGGCTCAAGGTTCCATTATTGATCAAAATAAAAACATGGCCTTTTTGGGTGTATTCCCTGATGAGCTGAATGTATTTACTCGCCATTTTCTTCGCGCCACCTTCGTTGTTTCTTAGGTCCAAAATGAGATTTGCGGCGGTCAGGGAATTTTTGATTGAATCAAGGAAAGCTGCCGATTTTTCTGCGTTCGAACGATCAGCCTGAAAAGTCTTTACCGCTAGGTATTGGATGTTGTCAGCTATTTGTCTTAGTTCAAACTTTGGTGCATTTTTAGGCAGGTTGACCCAATCAACTTGCGGCAATTGTTTAGCGTAAATATTTTGGCCATATGAGTTATAAAAGTATGAGTTAAGCAAGGCCTGATTTTGATATTTTTCAACTGGCTGAAGCATGAAATGTTTGCTTCGCGGGTGTCCGTATATGGCTTTGAACAAGTTTGGTGCATACTCGTAAAGATGTATAGCAACCTGCCCTTTTTGCCATACGGGCACCCCTGATTCCAGTACCACCCCGGTGTACTCCTTATTGCTGCTCTTGAACAATCCAACTGAATAAAATAGACCATAGTGGTAAATACCCTCAATGGAATCAAGGGATTTTGCGGCTAATGCCGATTTTAAGGAATCCAGATTGCCCACATATTTGGGGTAATCCTGGAATTCTTTGGTTGTTATGAATTGCTCAATGCGCTCCTGGTCTTTGAAATTTTCAACATCTGGAATTTGGTAAAACGCCAGGTGATTGTCCTTCAAGGGAAAAATCAGTTGGGCCAGGTTGTAGAAATAGTTGTAGCTATTTACCTTACTTGATGTGTCTGTAAGCAAGCGATCATACAAGCCCTTGTAGAGGGCCAATTGTTTGCCCTTTATTTGTGATTTGTAAGAAGGCGTTTTTTGCAGGATGGCTTTTAAGGCACTCAAGTCCGTCAAATAGGGATTGGTTTGTGCCTGTAACCCTAAAGTCAAAAAAATGATGGTCAGCGCTAATAATGGTTTCATGTTCTGGTGGGAATCACTTGGGTGGTTGATTGCTAGGTTGTTTTTGTGGGCCTGTTTTTGTTGAAAGAGCTTACCAGCTTGTATTTTGGTAGAACAGGTTTCACCCAAAGCACATTACCCCGCCTGTCGCAATATCTTCTCCATCTTTCGGCCCTTCGCCAACTCATCCACCAACTTATCCAAATACCGAACCTGCCGCGTCAAAGGATTTTCGATTTCCTCTATGCGATAGCCACAGATTAGGCCAGTGATGAGCGGCGCATTGGGATTTAGGGAAGCCTGTTGGAAAAATGTTTCAAACGTTACCTTTTCCTGAATGAGTTCCTGTAGCTTCGCGTCATCGAAGCCAGTCAACCACGTAATGACCTGATGCAATTCTTCTTTGGTTCTCCCTTTCTTCTCCACTTTGGTGAGATACATGGGATAGACCGAAGCGAAGGTCATTGTTGCCATCCGCTGATGGTGTGTATCGGAAATGTTCATGCCTTGTCCTCACTTTTATGATGTTTGTGAATGGTTCTTCCCCCTATTTCCCCTCCAATTCCTTTAGCCGATTTTTTGCTTCTTCATACCGAGGGTTTATTTGAAGGGCTTTTTTATACGCCTGAATCGCGTCTTCTTTTTGGTTGAGGGCAAGGTAAATGTTGCCCATGTTAACCAGCACCAAATCCTTGTCCGGAAACTCTTTCACATTGTTTTCCGAAATCACTTTTGCGTCCTCATACCTTTTTAAAGTCAGTAGCTGCTCCGCAATGAAGTTCATCGAAATCCAATCAATGTAGTAATGCTCCGCATCCGCCTTCATTTTTTTGTATTCCGCCACCGCTTTTTCAGCACCGATTTGATTGATGTAAACTTCCATTTTTTTGTGTACGGGCTGCTTCAAAACAACGGGCTGCTTGTACAGCACCTTGTACAAATTATTGGTGATCCCAAAAAAATCGGTGGGCGAACTATTACAAAGAACGACCACTACAGTCTTTGTGGAGGGAACTCTACGGATAAAAGAAATAAACCCATCGGTCATGCCCAGGTGAAAATTGGAGGCGACACTATCCGTTTTTGTGTATTTAAATTGTTGATTGAACCACCCATACCCATAGCGGGCCAATTCAATGCCTGGAGTAAACATTTCAGCAGTCAGTTCTTTATTCAACAAGGTGTTATTGGCTAAGGCCATATGGAATTTGAAAAGGTCTTCCACCGTGGAATAGAGGTCGCCAGTGCCCATGGTATTGGACTGGTCCCTAAAATCGGAAGAAGTGTAGCCACCAAAACTGTAATCATAACCCGTGGCCCGCTTGGGTACAATCTGGGTGTGATAATACGACCCCGAATCATTCATTTTTAGCTTTTTAAAAATGTCGTCGGCCATGAGTTCGGTGTAAGATTTTTTGTTGACCCTTTCCATGATATAGCCCAGCGTAAAATACCCCCAACTACTGTAAGCATAGTGCGTGCCGGGTGTAAAAGCCAGTGGTGCGTCGATAAATACCTTCACATATTCTTCGCGGGTGAAATTTTGACGACTGATCCGGGGAAAAAAGTCTTTGATAATGTCATAATTGGGG
>JAAFHQ010000934.1 GCA_013298445.1 Chitinophagales bacterium
GATTTCAAATACCGAGGCACAACCTACAGCGACGACAAGGGCAATTATTCCTTCAAAACCATCTTACCCGTGCCTTATGATGCCGGAGGTGGAAATTTCCGCCCGGCGCATTTCCACATGATGATTACAGCGGCGGGGTATCAGCCGTTGGTGACCCAGCTCTATTTCAGTGGCGACCCCTGGGTGGAAAAGGACAGTAGTTCATCTTCCCCTGCTGCAAAAAAGAGAATCCTGGAGGTTCAGACTTTAACGGGTGGCAGCAAAAAAGTGGAGTACAACATCAGTATGGCCACAAAACTGGCGCTAGAGCCCGCTTCCATGGGCCTCTTGGTAGGCAATTACATCGCGGAAAAAGACCCCAACAACAAGATGGAGCTCTTCAGAAAGGACAAACAACTCTGGATAAAAGGCGACAAAACGAATGGGATGCCCTTTGGAGTGAACTTTGAATTTGTGGGCGATAATACCTTCACATTTCCAGGTTCAACGGTAGAGGAATATTCCGCTGTTTTTGAAATCGGTGATTACGGGAAGATCACAATGAGGGAAACCTATAAGAACGACAAAGGAGAAAAGATTGTGGTGGTGTATAAGCGGGTGATGAAATGATGAGTCATCCCGAATTTTCAAAACAGTCCCAAAGCGACATAATTTTCACAAAGAATGCACCAAGAAACACAAAGGACACAAAGTTAGACGTAGACGATGTTTCCCTCCGTGTCCTTTGTGTCCTCTTTTTTTCCTCTGTGATAATAAAATGTCGCTTTTGTAGTGTCTTTGAAAAAATTCGGGATGACTCATGTTTGTGGTTCTTTGTGTTTTCTTTGTGAAAATTATGTCGCTTTGGGACTGTTTTGAAAATTCGGGATGACTCACGCTCACACCCAATCACCCCAAAACCGCCTTTCTTTACCAGGGAACACCCTCAGCAAATAATTGGCCAAAGCAAAGGTTATCCCACCTCTGAGTCGAAGAGAGGAAGCCTTTGCACGGCCAATGATCAAGCAAGCTTGGGTACGATTACTGGATTTCCCTACCCTGATTTCTCCTGATCGGTAATAAGTGATCTCTTCCCAAGCCAAGAAAAAATTGGCCCGAGGGAACAGCAGCACGGGTTTGGCCGTACTTATCCATAAGCCCTGGTGAGTGGCAGTCACTTCACAGTCGGTAATCAGCAATTGGTTTACCCGATAATCTAATCCAAAGATGCACAAAACAAGCAAAACTAGTTCAAAACCTCCAGGTAGGCCTTCAAACAGCAATGCATCGATCAACATTGCCATAGAAAATCCCAGGGCACAAGCGAACAAACGCAGCAATATGCTTACAAATATGGCTGGGGATTTAAGTTGTAGATGGAATGTTGAGGTTAATTTTTCGTTTTCGGACATTTCCAGGAATAATGGGTAAAACAATGGGCTTTAAAACGGTTTTGGCCGAAGGTAAGTTCCATTAGAAAAGGAAATCATGTCCTCCTCCCTCTGGTTTCAAATTAAGCGCCAAGAGAAGTGATTAAAAACTCAGTTGCAAAAAAACTCCATTCCCACTTACCTCCTTCCTCCAAGCTGCAATTAAAGACTATAAGTTGGTTTTGATCGAAATCCGCTCTGAGTAAGATCAAGTGCGTATGGAGTCAATCACCTTCAACTCCCAACAAGTTAAGCAAGCGATTTTTAATCAATAAATTCATCTTTTTATGACCTATCCAGGCACAAGCGTAACATTTGCGCCCCCCGTTGCACAGAAAGAGCGGATTACTATTTTGGACAGCCTGCGAGGCTTTGCCATTTTGGGCATTTTATTAATGAATATTCCATCTTTTGGTTTACCTGGTCCAGTTGCTTACGACCCTTCCGTGCTTAATGAATGGGGAACCATCAATTTTAATGTTTGGTACTGGGTAGCCTGGATGCCCAATGGCACACAAAGGGCTTTGTTCTCCATGTTGTTTGGGGCGGGTATATTGCTTTTTGTGGGGGGAAAAGAGCAAAAATTACCCGGCACACTACCCGCTGATTACTTCTTTCGCCGTCAATTGTGGCTGATTCTATTTTCAGTGTTTGATGTTTTCATCTTGCTGTGGGATGGCGATATTTTATTGGAGTATGCCTGTTTTGGAATGCTCATGTATACTTTTAGAAAATTGACTCCCAATGCATTATTGATAGGTGCTGCGCTTTGTTTCCTTTTTATGCTGGCAAGAGAAAACAGGAATTTATACCAAAACAAAAGAATAATTGAACAGGGGGAAACAGTTGCTGCGATAGACACAAGCGTTACAAAATTGACACTTCTGCAAAAAGAACAGTTGGAAGCGATGCAGGCTTTTAAAGAGAAAAGCACGAGGTCGTCTAAAATCAAAAAAATGGAATTGGCAAAAGAGAAAATGCTGGGAAGCTATCAAAACGCTTATGATGAAAGAACGACCAGCTATATCGACGCAGAATTCAACTATCTTTTTTTGGTTTGCTGGGATGTGCTGATTTTTATGTTTTTAGGCATGGCATTTTTCAAAATGGGTATCCTTACCGGTGATGCATCTGTAAAAGTATATGCCTTGATGTGTGTCGTTGGGCTGGGTGCTGGACTTTTCTTTTCCTATTTAAAATTACAACACAGCATTGAGTTTAAGTTTAACGCTTACGAACTCACTAAAAATAGTGCATTTGCATTCAATGAACTATCCCGTACCCTTCGCTCTATTGGGTTTTTAGGTTTCATCATGCTACTCTATAAATCAGGCTTATTCAAGTGGCTTTTTGAATTGCTGCGCCCTGTGGGTCAAATGGCATTTACCAATTATCTGATGCAATCCACAATGTGCGGCTTGTTTTTTTACGGGATTGGCTTGGGCT
>JAAFHQ010000935.1:0-2194 GCA_013298445.1 Chitinophagales bacterium
CCTGACCAATGAAAATATCCAAAACAGCATTTGTACCCTCAAAACTTACCTTCAGGATCGGGCTGGCAAGCTGGTCGGCGTACCCAAAGAACAAACGATTACTCTGAGCGCCAACACTGAACAAACCCTCAAACAGAGCATCCCACTCAGCAATCCCCACTTGTGGTCTTTAAAAGATCCTTACCTGCACCGTTTGGTGGTGGAAGTACGCTCAAATGGCAAACTACTCGACAAACAAAGCATTCGCTATGGCATCCGCAAGATTGAAATCAAACCCGATGGAGTCTTTCTCAACGGCGAGGCCGTCAAATTGTACGGAGTAAACTGCCACCAGGACCACGCTGGAGTAGGCAGCGCGCTGCCCGATCACCTGCAATACTACCGCATAGCCCTGCTCAAAAACATGGGCACCAATGCCTACCGCACTAGTCACAATGCTCCTACCCCCGAATTGCTCGACGCCTGTGATAGCCTGGGCATGTTGGTGATGGATGAGCAGCGCTTACTCAACAGCGGGCCGGAATACATGGGACAATTCGAACGACTGGTGAAACGAGATCGCAACCATGCTTCGGTCTTTATGTGGTCGATCGGCAATGAAGAGGGCTGGATCCATACCACCAGTCACGGCAAACGCATTGCACAAACTTACATCGCCAAACTCAAACAACTGGATCCTACCCGCACCTGTACCTACGCCGCCGACCTGGCCAATGTCCACCAGGGTGTCAACGAGGTGATCCCGGTGCGCAGTTTCAACTACCGTCAGTTTGCCGTAGCCGATTACCATGCCGAGCACCCCAATCAGCCCATCATCGGCACCGAAATGGGTAGCACCGTAACCACCCGTGGAGAGTACAGCAAAGACAGCATTCGCGCCTACCTACCCGATCAGGACATCCATGCCCCCTGGTGGGCCAGTCGCGCCGAGGAGTGGTGGATGCTGGCCGCCGAAAGTGATTTCTGGCTCGGTGGCTTCATCTGGACGGGCTTCGATTACCGGGGCGAACCGACCCCTTACCAATGGCCCAACATCAGTTCGCATTTTGGGGTGATGGACATGTGTGGTTTTCCCAAAAACCTGTACTACTACTACCAAAGCTGGTGGACCGATCAGGACGTTTTGCACATCTCCCCGCACTGGAACTGGCGCGACAAACGGGGTCAACCCATTGATGTGTGGGTCAATTCCAATGCGGACGACGTGGAGTTATTTTTGAATGGCAAAAGCTTAGGCAAACAAGAGATGAAACGCAATGGCCACCTGCAATGGACCGTCAATTACGAACCCGGCAAGCTCGAAGCGATTGCTTACAAAAAAGGCAAAAAACTGACGGCGAAAGTTGAAACCACGGGTACCCCGACTGAAGTGGTGCTCACCCCCTACAAAACCACCATGTTGGCCGATGGCCAGGACGTGAGTGTCATCAACGTCACAGTAGTAGACCGCGAGGGCCGCGAAGTACCCGATGCCGACAACCTGATCCGCTTTTCCATCGATGGCGAGGGCAAAATCATCGGCGTGGGCAATGGCGACCCCAGCAGCCACGAACCCGACCAATGCGTGGATGGAGCCTGGCAGCGCCGCTTGTTTAATGGTAAAGCACAGTTCATTGTGCAGGGCAGCCTCAAACCGGACATCATCAAAATTGAAGCTACCGCTGCGGGGTTGTGGAAGGGTTCTACCGACATCATCACGGTTACGCCCCGTGAGGTAGCCAGCGTGACCATCGACAAAACCTATGAGTTGAAAGGGGAAGCGGCCAAACCTCGGCCAGTGGGGCAAATGTTGGGGGCGGACATTTCCTTTTTGCCCGAATTGGAGGCCCGTGGTATCAAATTTTCGGAAAAAGGAACGCCCGTGGATGCCATCGAAAGTTTGAAACAACACGGCTTCAACTACGTGCGCTTGCGGATTTTCAACAACCCCGCCCGCGACTCCGGCTACTCGCCTCAAAAAGGTTTTTGCGACTTGGCGCACACCAAGGCCATGGCCAAACGGGTCAAAGCCGCCGGGATGAAACTGCTGCTCGACTTCCACTACAGCGACTATTGGGCCGATCCCGGCAAACAATACAAACCTGCCGCATGGCGTGGACTGGGCTTTACCGAACTCAAAAAGGCCATGTACGATTACACCCGACAAGTGATCCAGGAACTGAAAGACCAGGGCACTACACCCGACATGGTACAA
>JAAFHQ010000935.1:2204-2855 GCA_013298445.1 Chitinophagales bacterium
AACTTGGATCAATTGGCGCAATTGCTCAATGCGGGCACCGCGGCCGTGAAGGCTGTTGACCCGAACATTGTGATGATGCTGCACGTAGCCCTTGGTGGCCAAAACCACGAGTCGGTCTTTTTCATCGACAACATGTTGGCGCGTGGGGTGCATTTTGACGTGATTGGGGAATCGTATTACCCCAAATGGCACGGCACCCTGGAGGATTTGGAGCACAACCTCAACGACCTGGTGCGGCGCTACCAACGCGATGTGATCGTAGTGGAATACTCCCAATTGAAACGGGAGGTGAACAAAATTGCTTTTGAATTGCCGAATGGCAAAGGCAAGGGCACTTGTATCTGGGAGCCGCTGAGTACCTGGGAACAGGTGTTTGACCGGGAGGGCAAGTCGAATGAGTTGTTGCCGGTGTATGATGAAATCGCGAAGGCATATTTGAATTCAAACAAATAAACTGGATAAACACAAAACATTAGAAGCCCTGTTCGGAGAGAATGGGGCTTTTTTTGTTTGGGTACTTGAAAACAAAAGCGACAAAAATAGCAACGCGGAGGACGCGGATTGGGCGGATTTACGCGGATTTTTATCCCGCCTGCGGCGTGATAGCCCAAATTTGCCCTGGTCAAAATCTGCTAAAAATGCCTTGACTGC
>JAAFHQ010000936.1 GCA_013298445.1 Chitinophagales bacterium
AAAGCACGTATGGCCCAAAGCGTTCCAATTTTTTAAAATTGCCGCTATCGATGAGCTCGTAATCTTCAAAAGGAGGTAATGGTAATGCCTGCATAGTTGCGAATACACCAAAATAAAACCTTCAGAGTAGGTAAAGTGCACGAATTTGTGCAGTTTTAGCACTCCATTTTATCAAGGTGAAGTAGTAAAGATATGTCAACGGCAAAGATAATCAGCAGTCTGCAAAATCCATTGATTAAAAACATTGGCAGTTTACTGGAGAAGGCCAGGGAACGCCGCAAACAGGGTTTGTTGGTGGCTGAGGGATTGATCGAAGTGGGGATGGCCTTGCGCGCGGGGTATGCAGTGGAACAGCTTTTGTACAATCCCGACATCACCTCTGAAGAAAATATTCAACAAGTTTTGAAGCACCAGCCCGCTGCAGCCCAGCAATTGATTCAGGTAAATGGGCCGGTGATGGAAAAAATCGCTTATCGGGCAAATGTGCCAAATGTAGTCGCCGTATTGCGCAGCAAATCCCCAGCTTTGACCGAGTTTAAGGTTAAAGAAAACCCCTTGATCTTGCTGCTCGAAACAGTAGAAAAACCTGGCAACCTGGGTGCCATCCTGCGCACTGCTGATGCCGCCGGAGTAGATGCGGTACTGTTGTGTGACCCCCAAACAGATTGGTACAACCCCAATGTAGTCCGGGCCAGTTTGGGCGCAGTGTTCACAGTGCCTATTTTTAGCATAACTGCTGCCGAAGCGCTAGAATGGTTGCAAAAATACCAGATTCGGATTTTTGCAACCCACCTGGAAGCCAGTTATCCCTATTACGATTGTGATTTACAGGGCCCCACGGCCTTGGTAATGGGAACGGAAGCGGATGGGATTTCTGCCTTTTGGGTTCAAAACGCCTACCAACGGGTGATTATTCCAATGCATGGTCTGGTCGATTCAATGAATGTTTCCGTTTCAACGGCTATTTTGTTGTTCGAGGCTTTGCGACAAAGAAAGTAGCTTATTCTGCTAGCAGGCCTGATTATTTATTAGATTTTTGCGGATAAACTGTGGCTATTTGCTTTTGTTTCGTCATAAAGTAAATGACTTAGGGTAAATTTGTTATAAAAGGCTGCGCAAGTTTTTTATTTTGACGACAAATCAAAAAACAAAACGCTTAGCCCTAATTCTATCGATCACAAGCGACATATTATGAACACGGACAAATCAGCTTTTTTCAACGCTATATTTTTGGTGTTTTTCTTTGCTTTAATCAGCAATGTACTGGTGGCACAGGAAGACCATACCACCCCCTTGCCTCCTCAAACAGGTAAGGCAGATACAGATGGGCCTCATCTTTTTTACCGCAAAAACAAGGTGTATATTCGGCAAATCCAGATGAAAGACACCACTGCCGTAGCGACGCTCGATTCCATTGAGGCAAAACAAAAGGATGCCATAAAAATTGAGTGCCGTTTCACTAAAAACCCAGAATGGAATTTCAGCACCAAACTAAAATCAAAGCTAAAAATTGAAAATACCGAATATCCTAAAGTTGAAAAACTTCTGGCAGTATCCGACATCGAGGGGAATTTTGGGTCTTTTCGCAATTTTTTGATCTCGCATAAAGTAATCGATGAACAATACAACTGGACCTTTGGCAAAGGCCACCTCGTTTGTGTAGGTGATTTTTTTGACCGGGGGACCAATGTGACTGAAACACTATGGCTGATTTATGACCTGGAGGACAAGGCCAAAGCTGCCGGAGGGTATGTACATTACATTTTGGGCAATCACGAGATTTTGAACATGTCAAATGATCATCGCTATGTGCACCCCAAATACATGCGCAATGCCGATTTGTACCAGGAACCTTACGTCAACTGGTTCAAGAAGTCCACCGAACTGGGGCGCTGGCTGGAGACCAAAAACGTAGTAGAAAGGATTGGCGACTTCATCTTTGTCCATGGTGGATTGGCACCTGATTTGAACTACCTAGACAAAACCCTTTCCGAAATCAACAATATGATGCGCCCATTTTACTTCATATCTGAAGATGTGTTCCGTATCGACGACGAGGTCCTGAGGTTTATGTTTGATGCCAATGGCCCAATTTGGTACCGAAACTATGTGATGGGCCAAGCACAGGATGCTGAGATAGCAGAATCCTTGCGGAAATTCGGGGCTAAGCACATCATTGTTGGCCACACGCTGGTCATTGCAGTTAAAGCTTTTTACGGCGGTAAGGTGATCGCCATCGATACCCGCCATGTAGACCCCAATTCAACGGCATTCCTGTATGATGGGGGGAAATTTTTCCGCATTGATCAACTGGGCAAACGAGGAGAGTTAAAATTTTAAGCAGCGAAAGGGAAAATGCCAGTAGCATCAAAAAGCTACTGGCATTTTTTTTGTTAAAAATAACTAGAAAAATAGTTGACAAACTAGAAAACTAGTTGTATGTTTGTCTTACACAATAAATAATGCAATGAAGCGACTTACGCGCAAAGAAGAAGAGCTGATGCAAGCCCTGTGGAAACTGGAACGAGCCTTCGTCAAGGACCTCATCGAGCTACTGCCCGAGCCAAAGCCGCACTACAACACGGTATCAACGGTGATTCGTAGACTGGAAAGTAAACCCTACGGCTTTGTGACACATGAAGACTTTGGGGGAACTCACCGCTACTTACCCAAGATCAGCAAGGAAGCCTATCAACGCCAGTTCCTGGGGGATTCCATGACTGCGTATTTCGACAACTCCTACAAGAACATGGTGGCATTTTTTGCCCGTGAGAAAAAAATTACGCCTGAAGAACTGAAAGACATCTTAAAAGCCATTGAAAAAGGAGAGTAAGTGACCTCGCCCGTC
>JAAFHQ010000938.1 GCA_013298445.1 Chitinophagales bacterium
AGGGCTTATTGGAGTTCCACCTATAAACAATCTTAAGAAAAAGCCTTAATCTAGTTTAAGCAAAAGAGCCCGTTGAGTGCTATTTGAGCTTTCTATCCGCCCGTATTTTGCTCAAAAATTCCGGCGTAATGCCCAGGTAAGAGGCAATTTGAGTATTGGACAAGCGATTCGACAACAATGGATACTGCTCCAAAAAAGCCTCGTAACGCTCCTGGCCAGTTGAGCTGATGTTTTGTAGCACCCTGTTTTGTAGCTCGATGTATTTGTTTTCCACCATGATGCGGAAATTCCGGTTAAAAACGGTATGCGTTTCGTACAAGTAATAAAGATCGTCGCGATAAATTTGGAGAATCAGAGCGGGTTCTATGGCTTCAATGTAAAGTTTGCTCGGCTTTTCTTTGTACAGGCTGGCGAAGTCGACGATCCAGTCATTTTCTGCGGCAAACTGGAGGTTGTGTTCCTTGCCTTTGGCATCTACGCCATACATTTTGAAACAGCCTGAAAGGACAAAAGTAATGTGTTGACAAACGTCGTTTTCTTGTAAAATGAATTGCCTGCGCTTGATCTTTCGTTCTTTGACCCGGCTGATCAAAGCCTCGGTTTCCTGAGGTTTAAGCGGAAGGTACTTGCTGAAATAGTCGATTAGTTGAGTTATGTGCATAAAATCGAATAACTAACGACCAATCAAAGGTCAATTGATTGGCCGTTAGTTATGTTTACTTAAGGGTGTGCTTAAATCCCCAATACCTTCCGGTTGAAGGCCTCATCCGATCCTGCACCCGCAAAATCATCAAATGCCTTCTCTGTCACCTGAATGATGTGGTCGGCGATGAACTGTGCACCTTCCTCTGCCCCTTGTTCCGGGCTCTTGATGCAACATTCCCATTCCAATACCGCCCAGCCATCGTAATCGTACTGTGACAGTTTGCTGAAGATGGCACCAAAATCTACCTGCCCGTCGCCCAATGAGCGGAAACGGCCAGCGCGATTCACCCAGCCCTGGAAGCCACTGTACACCCCTTGAGAACCACTGGGGTTAAACTCAGCATCCTTCACGTGGAATGCCTTGATGCGGTCGTGGTATAGGTCGATGAAGGCTACGTAATCCAGACATTGTAGCACAAAGTGGCTAGGATCGTAGTTGATATTGGCGCGTGGGTGACCACCGAGATAGTCTACAAACATCTCGAAGGTTACGCCATCGTGCAGGTCTTCACCAGGGTGCAACTCGTAACAAGCATCCACCCCATTGTCTTCAAATACATCCAGGATTGGTTTCCAACGGGCTGCCAATTCTTTGAAGCCGGTTTCTACCAATCCTGCTGGCCGTTGGGGCCAAGGGTACAAAAATGGCCACAACAAGGCACCAGAGAAAGTAACGTGTGAGGTCAAACCCAAGTTTTTGCTCGCCTGCGCGCCCCATTTCAATTGCTGCACTGCCCATTCGGTACGGGCTTTGGGATTGCCATGCACTTCGGCAGGTGCAAAACCATCAAACATGGCATCGTAAGCGGGGTGTACTGCTACCAATTGTCCTTGCAAGTGGGTCGACAATTCGGTGATGGACAGGCCATAATCGTCAATTTTGCCCACCAACTCATCACAATAGCTTTTGCTTTCGGCGGCTTTTTTGAGGTCGATCAAACGGCTATCCCAGGTTGGAATTTGAATGCCTTCGTAGCCCAGGCCTGCGGCCCACTGGCATACGCTGTCCAGGCTATTGAATGGGGCTTCATCGCCCATGAACTGCGCCAGAAAAATGGCGGGTCCTTGTATCGTTTTCATGTCTGCTATAGGTTATTCGTTGTGTATATACAATTTATTTTGCGATGTCATAGAGTCCCCAACGATCGGGGTCTACTTCGGGTTTGTCTCCCGGGTTGAAAGATAAGGTAATGGTTTCTTTACCCAAATCAAGGCGCTGAATTTTTCCATTAATTTTTATCTCAACAGGAAAAGAGAAGGGCAAATTCTGGGGCGTTTCCCAGTGTAAACTGATCTGTTGGCCTTCTACCTTGGTGACCAGCTTGGGCAATTGTGGCTGGCGTAGGTAAACATCAAAAAACCAACCCAGGGCTTTGCCACTTTCCTGTTCACAAATCAGTTGAAAATCGGCGGTGGTTACAAAATGGCACTGGCGGCCATCTTTGATTTTTTCCGCTTCAGGCGTATCATAGCACAGGCGACGCATGGATTTGAGCAGTGCTTCCTTGCCAATGACTGCGCGCAGGGCGTGCAAAATCCAGGCACCTTTGGTGTAAATGGGTGCACGGTAAATTTGTTTGGAACTTTGGGAAGCCAAAGGAGCAACCGCCAGGTTATTGGGAAAACGCCGCGAAGCATTCATATAATCGTGGTAACCCGCAATTCCTTTCAACTCCTCCATGTACAAGGCCTGCATGTAGGTACAAAAACCTTCGTGGATCCACATGTCTTTCCAGTCGTAATTGGTGACGAGGTTGCCCCACCATTCATGGCCAAATTCGTGGTGGTGCAGGGCGTCGAAGCCCCAGTCTTTGCCCCCAGTCATACTCCCATTGCTGAAATTGGCACCGTAGGCAATGATGCTTTGGTGCTCCATGCCCAGGTGTGGGGTTTGAGCCACGCCATATTTGTCGATGCGGAAAGGGTAGGGGCCTAGCATTTTTTCATAAAACTTGATGTGCTCAAAAATCTCGGTAAAGAGTTTTTTCCCTTTCTCGTAATCATCGGGCAACACATAAAACACCACTGGGAAGGTTTCCCCGGTTACACTTTTGTAGGGCCCTTCGATGCTGCGGTAAGGCGCAAGGTTGAGCGCTACGTTGTAAATGTTGATGGGAGTAGAGATGTACCAGTGGAAAGTTTG
>JAAFHQ010000937.1 GCA_013298445.1 Chitinophagales bacterium
GATGGGTGGTCGGCAAGCCGTTGGATTCCACATAAAAATAATTGGCATCCCAACGGGTGGCAACATTGGGTTTGAATGGTTTAAAGGCGGCGTCCAAGGTCAAGGGATCAGTTGTAAGTGGCCGCTTCGCGGGTGGGCTAAGCAGTTTGAAAAGGCTAGGTTTCTTTTGTTTCAATTTTTCATTCAGGATTTGAATTTCCGCGTACCGTTCAAAAACAAAGAAGCGGTCTTTTTGGCCTAAGGCTTCGATTGGAAGGCTGATCAACTCGCGGTTGGCTTTTTCCAGCAAAACTTTACCATCCTTGTACAAATAAAAGTAAGCGTCGATGCTGGTCTTTTTGCCATTTTGCAACAAGGTCCAACGTTTGATTTGCCCGTGGTCATTGCCATTGTGCGCCAATAACCAATGAGTGAACAAACAAAACAGGATGAGTATGTAAGATTGCTTTTTCATGCTATTTAGTTTTTCCGTAATGCACAAAAAACTGGAATTGGGTTCTTTATTGAATACTTAAAATGACCAAAACAAGGTCGGACAAACTACCTCAAATGCAGGATTTTCCCTGTTTTTACCCCACCGTTTTCACCCCGAATGTGGTACCAGTAAATTCCGGCAGGAACTGCCTCTCCAGCATCGCCTTTGCCATCCCAAATGATTTGAAACTTCCCGCTTGGCACCAAGTTCCCACTGATCAGGTGGCGCACAATTTGCCCTTGCTCGTTGAGGATGGACAAGTTGAGCCTTTCGGCTTCGTTGACGCTGAATTCAATTACCGCGTCTTGTTTAAAAGGATTGGGGTACACCAATTCATCCGCGTAATTGCTGTTCCAAAGCATAGAAGTTCCCGTTGTGGTTGAGTTGTAGCAGTTTTTGGCTCCAATGAAATAGGAAGCGGAAACGTCCTTGTTTTTGCGGGTTGCCGTTTCACTCTTGGGCACATAAGCCCGTACGTATTCCACTTTAACACCTTCTGGGCCAACGGTGACCCGGATGTGACCAGAATTGGGCAAAAACTGTCCGGTAAAGTAACCGTAGTCCCTTGCCAAATTGGTGTTCTGGAAATTGGGATGGCTTGGCTGGGGTGTCTCCTGGTAAATCAAACAGTCTTTTTCCTGTTTGCCAAAAAAGTGGTCGTGACCGTGAAAAAAGATGTTGACCTGATGCTCTACCAATAAATCTTTGATGGGTTTGTACCATCCAGGGCGATTGCTGGCAAAACCATCGGTACCATCGAGGTTTTTACCGCCCCATTCGTACAAGTCCGCAAATTCGATCCCGCCTCGTCCGTCCGGGTCTCCGCCGATGAGTTGGTGGGCAAAAACGAATTTGAATTTTGCGCTGCTTTTTTCCAAGGTTGTTTTGAGCCAATCGTACTGTGTTTTGCCCAAAGTCCAGCGCCAGCCGTTGCGTGCATCCGGTTTGGGGCTGGTGTACCAGTAAGGATCCAGCACAACAAACAGGGCGTCGCCCCAGGTCCAGGCGTAGTAATTTTCACGTTTGCCTACAAATGGATGAACGGTTTCGTCCCCGGTGTAAAAGTCATTGGGCACAGGGTTGGGAAAGTACTTCTGGCGATCAAGGGTCCCCCAAATGGCTACATTCTCAGCGGTGCCGTTCAAATTCCAGCCAGACTCCCCTTCGTGGTTGCCCAAAGCCATAAACAATGGCACCGAATGGGTAGAAGTTTCATAAAAAGAACGCATCAAATGGCAGCGGTAGGTAATGGTGTCGTGGGTAAGTCGGCCTGCCGCGTTTTTGAGTTTGTCCGACATAAAGATATCCCCGAGATCAATCATAAAATCGGGTGCGTCTTCCAATTGGTTGCGGAGACAGCGTCGATAAATCGCCGAATCACTTTGCTCATCAAGGTGTGGGTCCGCCTGAACAACAAAGGTAAACGTGCTGCCCGGAGTACGCTGGGTGTGGAAGGTGTATTCAGGCCGGGTGTTGATTTGTACACCGCCTGGTTGCCGGTAGCACATCCGGTAAAAATAGGCCGTATTGGCGCTCAGTCCCTCTACCAGCATTTCGGCAGGTTCTCCCGCTGCAAAACTTTTCCAAGGGCTTTGGTGGTCGTAGACGCCACTTCTGGTGCCATATTCGATACAAACCTCAGCTGGGTTGTCAAAAAAGGCTTGCACGGTAATGCTGCGATCGGTTGGGCGCCCCAGCAATTCAGTGTGACGCAAGGTCTGAGCCTGTGCCAACACGGTCAAACAGGAGATCAAAATGAGGAGTTGAAATTTCATGGAGATGAAAATATGGTAGCAAAAAAATGGTTAAACCAGGGTTTTCCGCACTATTGCACGACTACCCGCATTGCCCTTGCATTTGCCAGTCCCGGAAAACCCAATACATAAACCCCGGCGGGTACTTGCTCCAAATTGAAGCGGCAAAAGGTACTCCCTTGGGCTAAAACCTGTGTTTGTAATACCTGACCTTGCAAGTTGAGGAGCTCCACTTTTTGGTCAAAATCATAGGTGGTTTTGGCCTGGACATTCAACACATCCTGGGCAGGATTGGGAAAAATAGTAAAACCCTGTTCCGCCTTCAGGTCTTGACTGGGAGTGGTGCTGGCACAAGGCCCAACGGTGTAACGGTAGGCCACTTCGCGATTGTGGTGCTTCCCACTTAGGGTGTCTTTGGGCAAATAAGCCCGCACGTAATCCACTGTCACACATGTGGGCGTTACCGTAACCCGCAAATGCCCCGAGCCATCCAGGGTTACATCGGTATAGGCGTCGGCATTGGCCAGGACGCCAATTTCGTAGGTGGAATCGCTGGGCATGGGGACTTCCTGGTACACCAAACCATCCAATTGCTCCTTGGCGTACAAGTGATCATGCC
>JAAFHQ010000094.1 GCA_013298445.1 Chitinophagales bacterium
ATTTCGATTGAAAACCCGGACGGTGCCTACTTTTGGCAGGCACAGGATTTGGCCAAATTTATCAAGGTGTATGACAATTGGTGGCCCGTGAATTTTGAGGTGGATTTGGCAAAAACGGCGCTGAAGGCCAATTCGAGGTTGAAGGTTTATTTGTGGAATGAAGATAAAAAGGAGGGCTGGGTGGATGATTTTGAGGTGGCAATTCGGGAGCTGAATTGACTATCCCTTGCCGCCAAAAACAGTTCGTCATCCCGAATTTTTGGGATGACAAACCGCGGATGCGGTTGAATTTATCATAGCCCCGGTCGTCCGCAGGGTCGATCAGTTCTAGATTTGGAAGTAAAATCTGGCGCGGTAGAGACGTTGCATGCAACGTCTCTACGGTGTTTTTGGTAACACAACAATATCTATTCACCCCGAAAAAACGAAACCCAAGGCAAATAGACCTTTTGGAAAATAGAACTGATCGACCCTGCCGGACGACCGGGGCTATGATAAATTCAATCGCTCCGCGATTAGGTTTATGCCCGATTTTGACTTTTCAAAAATTCGGGATGACTCATGTTTGACCCAGCACTATTTACCCAATAATCGACTTATCTTTAGCCATACTGGAGGCATACATCCAGGCACCACCAGCCAGGCCAATGTCTTTCAAGAGGTTGCCCATAAAGCCTTGCTTTGCCATCGCATCGGCAGCATTCATCATGCCGGGAAGGTGGATGGACAATGCAAAAATGAGCAGTAAAACGCCCAACAAAGCGGCGCCTAGCTTGTCGTATTTGCCAATGAGGATACTCACTGCTCCGGCGATCAGCGCAACACCAGTAACATATACCCACAACTCTCCAGGAGGAATTGGAACCATACCCGCCATGGCACCGGCATTACCCAAATGCCCTAAGCCAAAAACAATGAGAATGGCAGCAAATAAATACTTGCCTAATCCGAGGACTGCGTTCATGATGTGAAAGGTTTTAATGGTGAAATTAGATTTTGAAAAAACAAACAATTACCGAATATACTGTTTTAGTTTCTAATTTTATCGGTTTTTTATTACAAATCGACGTATAAAAAAAGCGGCTACCTCCAAACAGGAAGCAGCCGCTTTTCTTTTTAATGCAAACCTTACAGAATGGCCTTGGCTAAAGAATCACGAATTTGTGGTTAAAAACCTGCCTGTCTTTGGACACCTTCAATAGGTAGACACCTTTGGGAAGTGCATCCAATTGAATGGGCATTTCTCCCTGTGTTGACAAATTGATTCGGCTATTCCTAAGTTGCTTGCCCGTCAGATCCAGCAATTGCAGCTCCCAGCTGCCGGGTTCAATGTCTTGATAAAACAGTTTGATGGGCTGCCCTGTCGGCACTGGATTGGGTGCCAAACTGATTTCGCCTTGAGCAACCCTGTCAAGCACGCCAGTGGTAAATGGCACCACAAAGCGGTAGTTTTTAAAACAGCCTTGCTGGTCACTTAGGGTAAGCGTGTAAGTGCCTGCGGCCAGATTGCGTCGTGTACGTACCGTATCCCCGTTTTCCCACAACAATCGATAGGGTGGAAAACCTCCGCTGATTTGTTGGATGCCAATCTCACCCAAGGATTGATTGATGGGGGTGCTGCGGATTTGGGCTTTGGCGCTTAGGCTGTCTTTAGCGGGCAATATGCTGGGGCTTTCGTAAGCGCCTAAATCCACTTTGCAATCTTGCACCCGTGGCTGACCAGCCAGGTCCAGTGCCAGCAACTCGGGATGCCAACGCCCGGCATTGATGGCGATGGAGCCGGGGGCTAGTTTTAATCCAGAGACCGAGCTGCTGTCTACAAATTTAGGGTATTGCCCAAAGATGTTGCCGATTCCACAGCCGAGGGTATCGGTGGTGGTTTTGCAGGATGGGGTGCTGAAGAGGTTGTGGTTGAAGGCAAAACCGGAGAGCGTGGGGCGAAGCGTGCTTTGTAGCATTGAGGAAAGTTCGGCTGCATCTTCGTAAAAAATATTGTTTTGCAGGTATACCTCCGCTTGCTGGGATGGGTTTCTGTCGCGCTTGATTATGGTACCCAATTTATTGCCAATAAAGGTGGAATTTAGAATGGAAATCCTGGTCGGCCCCAGGTTATCGTGATGAATAACGAATGGGCGGTCGTTTTTTAAAAATACGCAGTTGCTGATGGTGCCAGTTACTCCTCCAGCGATATCGGCGTTGTTAAAGATATTGATCATCCCTAAGTCGGGGTTACGTGGCCGGCCATTGTTGCCATTGCCTTCAAAAATGCATCGATCTATTTGAAAAAAAAGTTTACTTCCGCCTCCATTGAACATGTTAAGCAATGAATATTCAAGTCTGTTTTTATTGTTTTTAAAACTACATTGCTGAAAGAGTATGTCCATTGTTTCGTCATTTCGCCATGCGAAACTGATTAGTCCAACGTCAACATTAGCTGTATTTGCAACGAATGAAGTTCTTTTAACCCATATTTTGGCTTTTCGTGGGTTGATACTGGAGGGCGCGTTAATGCGAATGAGCGACTCCAAGACACTGTTATTATTGGTAAATACACAGTCTTCAGCATATAAATTTCCAGCAATCTCGATTGCTCCTCCCCCTCTTTGACTCTCATTTTCTTCAAAAGTACAGTTGCGGATCGTCAAATTGCCATTCCAATAACTATATATACATGGCCCTTGCTGTGAAGCCTGGTTTGTTTTAAATGTACAGTTGTTCAACTCAAAAGAACCGTCTAGGTCTCTGCTCTCAATAAAAATCGCGCCTCCAAGAGACGCCGTATTGTTGTAAAAGGTGCAGTTGTACATTTTTACGCGTCCAATACGATTCCCGGCAGTTAAACTGATTGCTCCGCCTCGGATAGCGGAATTGTATTGAAAAACACAATTGCCAATCCGTGGATTGCTAATAAAAAGAGAGCTATTGGCCATGATCATGATCCCACCGCCTCGGTAGCTCAGGTTATTCCCAGGTGTAGTACTCACGCCGCGCTCAATCCAAAAGCCATCAATCAGGCTGCTGGAATCTACACTGATGAGCTCCATTACATGATAAGTATTGTCGGTATCGCTGTTTTTATTCCCAATATTGCCGGATAAAACGGAAGGATTCGCCTGCCAATCTCTCTGCTCCAGTCTGTTTTCCAGCCCCTTAAAACCTCCCATCAAAATCACGCCATTGGGCACTTTAAAGGAGGCCTTTTGATCCAGAGCAGAGGTAGGGTAATAAGTGCCTTTGGCCACCCAAATACTGTCGCCAGCTTTGGCAATCTATAGGGCTTGCTGAAGATCAGGAAAAGCATGCTGCCAACTGCTACCGTCTGGATTGCTACTGGAAATGGCTGTGGAGTCGACGTGCCAACGTTTTGCTTGGGCATAAAAACAGGTGCTGGCCAAAAGGAAAAAGCTAGCGCTCAGGCAAGCTTTTAAGAGATCGTTCATGGGATGATGATTTGTGAGAATAATTGTTATAAATAAAATTCAAGGATATTGATATTTGTAAGCTATTCCAAATTCACGATGTTAAAAAAATAAAAATTAACATTTATCTTCCGGTTGTAGTTAAAAAAAATAGGAAGTGAAACCTTCCGCTTCACTTCCCATTTTATTGCTATTGTCTTTCTATTTGTAGTACCTACGCAGCCTTCAACTGCCCCAATTTCGATCGATTCAATTTCTCCATCGCGTATTCCGCATCAATCACCAAAGTCCGCACTTCCGGCGTAGACGGCAACTCAAACATCGCATCGGTCATGATGGCTTCACAAATGGAGCGCAAGCCCCGTGCACCCAGGTTGAATTCCAGGGCTTTGGTGGCAATGAACTCGATGGCATCGTCGGCAAAGGTGACTTCGATACCCTCCAGCGAAAACAACTTTTGGTACTGCCGCAGCAAGGAGTTTCTGGGCTCGGACAAGATACGTTTGAGCGTCGCCAGATCGAGCGGATCCAGGTAAGTCAAGACCGGCAAACGGCCAATCAATTCCGGGATCAAACCAAAACCTTTCAAGTCCTGGTGGGTGATGTATTGCAGGAGGTTATCCCGGTCGATGCGCTCTTTTTCGCTGGCTTTAAAACCAATCACCTGGGTATTGACCCGGCGGGCGATGATTTTTTCGATGCCATCGAAAGCACCACCACACACAAAGAGGATGTTTTCGGTATTGACCTTGACCAGTTTTTGCTCGGGGTGTTTACGGCCACCTTGGGGGGGCACGTTCACGTCGGTGCCTTCCAGCATCTTGAGCAGCGCCTGTTGGACGCCCTCGCCCGACACGTCGCGGGTGATGGAAGGATTGTCGCCTTTGCGGGCAATTTTATCAATTTCGTCAATGTACACGATACCGCGTTCGGCTGCTGATACGTCGTAATCACAAACCTGGAGCAAGCGGCTGAGGATACTTTCTACATCTTCACCCACATAGCCAGCTTCGGTGAATACCGTAGCGTCAACGATGGCAAAAGGTACATTGAGGTATTTGGCGATGGTTTTGGCCAGCAGGGTTTTTCCGGTACCCGTACGACCAACCAGCACAATATTCGATTTTTCGATTTCCACATCGTCGCTCGATGGCTGCATCAGGCGTTTGTAGTGGTTGTACACCGCAACGGAGAGGAATTTCTTGGCGTCGTCCTGGCCGATCACATATTGGTCCAGGTGCACCTTGATGTCGCGCGGGGTAATGGAAGGATTATTGAACTGGAACGTGCTGCCGCTCTTTTCTTTGGGGGCCGGAGCTTCAGCATTGGGGTTCTTACGGTCGTAGAGTTCTTCCTGGATGATGTCATAGGCCTGCTCTACACATACCTCGCAGATGTGCGCATTAATGCCAGCGATGAGCATTTGGGTCTCGGACTTGTCCCGACCACAAAAAGAACAACTGTACGTTTGTCTACCTTTATTGCGCATTTTGAATCCTGATTAGTTCGGGTTCGTGAGCCCTTTCACGACCAAAACCATGAACGGGTTGACCACTTTGAACTTATCAAAGCAATCAACCCGCCCTAAAATTAAGAATTTTTTTGAGGAAGAATATTGCGAACCAATACTTCATCAATCAAACCATAAGCTTTTGCCTCCTCGGAAGTCATCCAGTTGTCACGGTCACAATCCTTTTCGATGGTTTCGTAAGGCTGTTTGGTGTGCTGTGCCATGATCTCGTACAACTCGCGTTGATTTTCTTTGATCAACTTGTAGTAGATCTCCATTTCGGTCACCTGGCCTTGCATGCCACCCAGTGGTTGGTGGATCATAACGCGGCTGTGTTTGAGGGCCGAACGTTTGCCCTCGGTACCTGCACACAGGAGCACAGCGCCCATCGAAGCGGCAATACCCGTACAAATCGTAGCAATATCGGGTTGAACGTACTGCATGGTATCGTACATGCCCAAACCTGCGAATACCGAACCACCAGGGCTATTGATGAACATTTGTACATCGCGCTTGGGATCCGTAGATTCGAGGAACAGCAGCTGGGCCTGGATCACGTTGGCTACATAATCTGTAACCTGAACGCCAAGAAAGATGATGCGGTCCATCATCAAACGGGAAAAAACATCCATTCCCACTATATTCATCTGACGCTCTTCGATCACCTGGGGCGTGAAAGCCTGGATGTTGGGGTAGGCGTAGGCGGTAGACAGTTCCGCGTACTTTTCAAGGTGCATGCTACTCATACCGAGGTGCTTGGTAGCATACTTCATGAATTCATCCTTGTGAAACATAAGTTGTAATTTTTTGAGGATATAACATCGCCCAACAAATAAGAGTTGATCGAGGGATGTTTTTTTCTCATTGTGGTTGGGCTACATGAGTCATCCCATTGCGTACAGACAATACAAAAGGCGCTAAGGTGACAAAACTGCCTGCCTTAGCGCCTTTATTTCAGTTCAATTATTCTTCTTCCAGCAAAGAAGCCTCAGCTTGCTCGGTTTGAGCCTGAGCTTGAGCCTGGCGCAGCACTTCCAAAAACTCCTCTTCTGCGATGGGTTTTGGATTGATGGTCACCACGGCGCTGATGGCAGCTTGCAGTTTGTCGAGCAGTACTTCGTCACCAGCCTGGTCTACCTGCTTTTCGTCTTGCATCAAGCGCTCGACCATGCCACTGATCAGGTTCATGTCGTTCAACTGTCCGCCGAAATAAGACAAAACCCGATTGGCAAAATAGCCTTTCAGGTCTTCCTCAGTCACCTGGATGCCAAACAAACGGGCTGCTTTATTGCGGATCAAAGACCACTGCAAACTTTTGGTAAAGGATTCAAAACCTTTGTCCACCGTTTCTGGCGTAGCATTTTCGTTGGAAGTCAAAATCCAGCGCTTCAGGAAACCTTCGGGCAATGGCAATTGGTTCAAGTCCAACAAACGCTCCTGCAGATCGCGGAACAACAAGGCATTGGCCTGCTGATCGAAATATTGGCCATAATCCAAACGGATGGCCTCACGAGCTTCTTCTTCGTTGGTCGCGCGGCCTTCGCCGAAATAGGTGTTGTAAAACTCTTCGCCCATTTCGGCTGGTTCTACCCGGCTGGCTTCTTCGATGGTGATTTGGTAAACCCGCTCGCTGATTTCGCGCTCGTCTTCTTTTTCCAATCCCAGGAAATAGCGGCGTACAAAATCATCATCGCGGTCTTTTTCCAGTTCGAATACATCCATTTTCAGGATATCACCTACTTTGTGGCTCAATAAAATAGCTTTGGCGCTATCCTGTGCATTGGCCAGCAGAAGGCTGAAGCTATTCTGGATGCCACCTTCTTTTACCGTGTCGACCTCCAACTCGGCGAGTTGAAGTTTGACCATGTCTTCTTCCTGGATTTCAGATTCGGATACAATACGTTTGCCAAAACGTTTGCGTGCTTTGAGCATTTCCTCATCTACCCGCTCGTCGCCGATTTCTACTTTGTATTTTTCGTAAACGTCGCTGGCATCGATGCCCTTGATTTCGAACTCCGGGGCGATACCCAGGTCGAATTTGAAGGTATAATCGCTGACCTGAATGGGATCGAGGTGAACCTCAGGGTGGTTTTCGGAAGGAATGGGCTGGCCCAAAACTTCCAGCTTATTCTCGATGATGTGATCGTAGAGCTGGCGTTGCAGGGAATCGTTGACGATATCCGCCAACAAACTTTTACCATACAACTTGCGCAGCATGGCATCGGGCGTTTTCCCTTTGCGGAAACCCTTCATCGCCGCCTTTTCACGGTATTTATTGAGTTCTGTTTTCAGTTTCTGCTCTACCTCTGCCTTTTCCAATGTGATGGTCAGGACAGCATTTAGATTGTCGATCTCCTCTCTGACAACATTCGGCATAATCGCAATAGATTTATAGAAAGTCAAATAATGTGCAGTGAATAGAAAAGCGGTGGAAGTTAGGTTGAGAAGTTGAGGGGTTGAGAAGTTGATGTGGCCGCAGCGATATAGACAAGGGCTGTTCTCAATTTCTCAACTTCTCAACAAAAATATCCACGCCGAGCAATCAGCAATTTTGCTCTTTTAAACGTTTTATTTTTAAGTGTGCGGGTAGAGGGACTCGAACCCCCATGCCTTGCGGCACCAGATCCTAAGTCTGGCGCGTCTACCAATTTCGCCATACCCGCTAATATTGGATTAAAACCCTTGATTTCTAACGGTTTCACCCTCCTTTGGGTTCCCGTTTTTAAAAAAGCGTTGCAAAGATAGAATGTTTTTTGTAATTTCAGAGATTCTCTCTCGAATATTTGTTTTTTGCTGGGTACATCAAGACGTGCGTTTTTTTGTAACTTTGTAAATCCAGCTTTCATCAATATTTGTTTTGTTTTATTCTACATTTTGTGAAAAACACCACTCAGATTTACTGATCCCATGATTTGAAAACCAGGTAAAAGGAAGCCAAGATGGCAGAGCTACTGACAATACAGGATGAAGAGAAAAAGCTGATTCAAGATGCTTACCGACAATTGCTGCGTTCGATCAAGTCCGAAATGGATGAGGACGACAGCAAAATGATCCGCAAAGCTTATGAAATGGCAGTGCAAGCCCACGCTGAACAACGGCGTAAATCGGGTGAGCCCTACATATTGCACCCCATCGCGGTGGCGCGCATCTGTTCGGAGGAAATTGGGTTGGGGCCCACCGCCGTCGCTTGCGCGCTCCTGCACGACGTGGTGGAAGACACCGACATCACGCTCGACGAAATTGAGCATGAGTTTGGCATCCGAGTTCGTAAAATCGTGGATGGCCTGACCAAATTGGACAACGCTTACAACTCGGAAAGTCCCCAAGCGGAAAACTTCAAAAAGGTACTCTCCACCCTCGTGGAAGACGTCCGTGTGGTGCTCATCAAAATGGCCGATCGCCTGCACAACATGCGGACCCTGGGCTCGATGCCCCGCCACAAACAACTCAAAATAGCTGCCGAAACCAGTTACATGTATGCCCCATTGGCGCATCGCCTGGGTTTGTACAACATCAAAACGGAGTTTCAGGATCTGTGCATGAAAATCATCGATCCAGACAACTACCGCCTGGTAGCCGACAAACTCAAAGTAACTAAAAAAGACCGGGAGCAGTACATCCAGGAGTTCATCGCACCCCTGAGCCAAAAACTGGAGGAGGCCAAAATCAAAGCGCAGATATACGGGCGGCCCAAGTCGATTTACTCCATCTGGAATAAATTGAATACCAAAAAGGTCCCCTTTGAGGAAATTTACGACCTTTTTGCCATCCGCATCGTCATTGACGCGCCACCAGAAAAAGAAAAATTGAAGTGCTGGCAGGCCTATTCCATCGTGACTGACGTACATACACCCCTGCCCGAACGCCTCAAGGACTGGATCACCATGCCTAAGTCCAACGGCTACGAGTCCTTGCACACCACAGTCATTGGCCCTGGTGGGCGCTATGTGGAAGTGCAAATTCGGACGGAAAGGATGGACGAAATTTCGGAACGGGGCTACGCGGCCCACTGGAAGTACAAGGGTGTCAACAACCAACCCGACGTGTACGAGCGTTGGTTGGACAGTGTACGCGAAGTACTGGATGACCCCAACAGTGACGCCATCGAGTTTATGACCGACTTCAAGAACAACAGCTTGTTCCAGGAGGAGGTCTACGTCTATACACCCAAAGGGGACATGAAAATGTTGCCCAAAGGAGCCACCGCCCTCGATTTTGCATTCAACATCCACACCGACATCGGGTACCACTGCATCTCCATCAAGGTGAACAACAAGTTGGTACCAATGGGCTACAAACTGATCAACGGCGATCAGGTACAGATTTTTACCAGCAAAAATCAAAAACCCACCGAAGATTGGCTAAAAATGGTCGCCACGGGTAAGGCTAAAGCCAAAATCCGTTCGGTGATGAAAGAGGAGCGCCGCCGCAAGGGCGAAATTGGCAAAGAAGCGCTGGAGCGCAAATTGCGCAACCTCAAGGTGGATTTTGAAGAGGGCGTAGAGGTATTGCTCAAATACTTCCAGCTGAATTCCAAAATTGACCTCTTCTACATGATTGCGGTGGAGGACAAAAGTATTGCCGACATTTTCCGCAAATTCAAGGTGGAAGCAAGTAAACTGGTGGAAATTGCGCCAGAAATTGCCAAACACGTCACCGATCATGTGACTGGTCATGTTGCCGAGGTACACCAGGAGCAATTCCGCAAACCGGGGGTCAAAGCCCGTTTGATGATCAATGGCGAACCCGCCGAACGTTTTGAATATACCTTTGCCACCTGTTGCAATCCGGTGCAGGGCGACGATATTTTTGCCTACCTCACCGCCAGCGCAGGTTTAAAAATTCACCGCTCCAAATGCCCAAATGCCTTACATTTGATGGCCCAATACGGCTATCGGATCATGAAGGCCGAATGGGTGATAACCGAAGATGCCAGTTTTGTGGCTGAACTCAAAATAACCGGCGTAGACGAAGGGGTAGGGGTGATCGAAAGACTGACCCACCAATTGTCCAGTCAACTGGGGCTCAACATCCGCAAATTTACCATTGAAGGAGATGAAGGTTATTTTGAAGGTACGATCAAGTTGATGGTGAAAAATACCGCCCAATTGGAACGTGCCATTCAAGAACTAGGCAACCTGGAGAACATTTCAACTGTTACAAGAGTGAGTTAAAATAAAAAAAATGTCTGACAACAAACTTGACGATATCCTCCGGGAGGTAAAAAGTATTTTTTCAGCGCACCTGGAGCAACACGCCCTGCGCAAAACCCCGGAACGCTACGTCATCCTGGAAGAAATTTACAAGCGCAACGACCACTTCGACGCGGATACCCTATACATCCACATGACCAACCAAAACTACCGGGTAAGCCGCGCCACGGTGTACAATACCCTGGAATTGTTGGTGAGTTGTGACCTGGTGAAAAAGCATCAATTCGGCAAAAACCTGGCGCAGTACGAAAAATCCTACGGCTTCAAGCAACACGACCACCTGATTTGTGTGGATTGTGGCAAGGTGCTGGAGTTTTGTGACCCAAGGATTCAGAACATCAAAAACATGATGGGGGATTTGTTGAAATTTAACGTCTTGCACCATTCGCTGAATTTGTACGGGCAGTGTGCCGGGGCTTGTGAACGGACAAGGGTTAAGGAGGAAGAGAAAGTGGAGGAGGCGGGTTAATATTAGACTTGAAATGAATTGAGTGCATGACAAAATCGCTACAACATAACACATGACGGGTGATGCCGGATGGTAGAGACGCACGGCCGTGCGTCTCTACGGTGCGTTGCCCCGATTTTGTCATACACTCAAATGAATTGGTTATAAAGTGATTGATTATCAATTTTTTTTAAGCCTTTTACTCATCCCGATCCCCTTTCTCTTCCAATTTTACAAAAGCGCTCCGCCGTGGAGCTGGCATTTCCGCTGCATCTCCCTTCAAACCTTTCCACAACACTTCATTGAACAGACGATCATCGTTTAGATCCACTTCAGCGAAATTGAAGCCTTCGGATATTTTAGACCAGCGGGTGACCAATTGGTTGGTTTCATTGAGGTCGACTGCCACTGGAACTGCCTGGTAAGGCCGCAGATCAGCTTTGGCCATAAAACTGCGGTACATCGGGGCGGCGGCGGCATCGTACTGACTCATCGGCGGCAAACCCAGGATCAATTCAATGGTGCGCAACATCCCCGAAGTAGAGTACATCGTATGATCCAAATAATTTCGCTTGGTGTAGGGGCTGACTACAAAAGCAATCGAGCGGTGGGCATCCACGTGATCGGGGCCGTTCTGGGCATCGTCTTCCAAAATAAAAATAGCCGATTGCGCCCAAATGGAACTTTTGCTGATGTGCTCCACCAACATGCCTACCGCCAAATCGTTGTCGGCCACACAAGCATAGGGCGTAGGTCGACCTACCCCTAAGCCCTGGGTATGGTCCGCACCAAGGCGAATGGTATTTAGGCTAGGCAAGGCTTTAACGGCCAATAAAGAGTCGAAATCATGTCGCCATTGTGCAAAGCGGGCCGTATCGCGCACCTTCTGGTTGTAATAACCGGTAAATTTTGAACACACGTGAGCAGCATCCAGCACTGGAATGTTGCCTTTATCGGCATCTGCAAAAACACCATAAGTTCGGTAACTCACACCTTTGCGCTGACAATAATCCCAAATGAAGCCCCCTTTGTTGTTGGCAATTTCGCGGCGGCCCATACCTTCGGTTACGCCACCACGGCGACCGTATCCGGTAGGCCAGGTTTTTTCGAGGTAATCGTTGGCCAGAGCGCCCATTGACCAGTTGTGGCCATCGGCGCTCACTTCGGCATCGACATAAAAATT
>JAAFHQ010000939.1 GCA_013298445.1 Chitinophagales bacterium
AATCGTTTAAGCATGCACAGCTTCGGTATGACCATCGACATCAACGTGAAATACTCCCACTACTGGCAATGGGATTGTAAGTGCACCAACGAAGACGCCAAATTGGGTTACAAAAATAGTATCCCCAAGCAGGTTGTTGATGTGTTTGAAAAACACGGTTTCATCTGGGGTGGCAAGTGGTACCATTACGATTCGATGCATTTTGAATACCGCCCTGAATTTTTATAATGGTTGAGAAGTTGAGGGGTTGAGAAGTTAAGGCTACCGCAGTTGGCTTTGACTCACTCAACTCCTCAACTCCTCAACTCCTCAACTTTATCAACCATGAAAGCATTATTTTCACTGTTTCTCTTCATCGCTTTGACTTCTTGTGTTCAAGCTCAATCTCCAGGCATCATTACCCAAGATGTGGCTACCTTCAAAAAAACCATCCAAGCCAAAAAAGTACAATTGGTGGATGTGCGCACCCCTGCTGAATTCAGCGCAGGAAGCATCGAAGGCGCCCAAAACATGGATGTCAAAAATGCCGAATTCAAAACCATGGCGGCCAAACTGGACAAAAAACGCCCAGTCGCGGTGTATTGCTTGTCCGGCATTCGTAGTGCCCGCGCTGCCAATCAGCTAAAAGAAATGGGCTTCAAGAAAATTTACAACTTGGATGGAATAAGTGAAAAGTGAAAAGTGAAAAGTGAAAAGTGAAAAGTGAAAAGTGAAAAGTAAAAAAAATCTCTAAAAGGTGGAATCCTAATGGTGTGCCAGCTTTTCATTTTTCACTTTTCACTTTCCACTTTGTAATTTCACCCCGCAAAACAGCCACCATGTCCAAACCTAAAAAAAAGCCCATCCCCATTCGCCCAAATCCCCCAAAGGTCAAACCGACGGTGGGAGGTAAAGACGCGATTAATCGCACCTCTACCTCAAACACAGAAAAGGGCAGCAAGCCACTGACCTGGCTATGGATTGCTTTGCTGGCCGTTTGGGTATTTATTGCTTATTCACGGGCTTTGGACAACCAGTTTGTCGATTGGGACGACCCCACCTATGTCACCGAAAACCCTTACCTCAATCCCGCCAATTCAGAAAACCTTAATACCCTGATGCGTTCGGTGGTGTCTTTGAACTACCACCCGCTGACGATGGCGACCCTGTGGTGGAACGCCGCCAATTCCGGCATTGAAAGTGCCCGTTCGTACATCGCTTTCAACATCGTTTTTCATGCAATCAATACGGCTTTGGTTTTTTTCTTTGCACTCGCATTGAGCAAGCGTAATGTATTGATTGCCTTGGTGACTGCCCTGGGTTTTGGCCTGCATCCCATGCACGTGGAGTCGGTAGCCTGGGTATCGGAACGCAAGGATGTGCTGTACGTATTTTTCTTTTTGCTGGCGGCATTGGCGTATTTGAAACATTTGGGTAAAGGGAAAATTGGCCTGTGGTGGGGCCTCGCGTTGATTGCCTTTTTGCTGTCTTGTTTGTCCAAGGCGATGGCGGTTTCGTTGGTACCGATCCTCTTTTTGCTCGACTATTGGCAAGGGCGTAAACTGCTGAGTTTGGGTAGCATTTTGGAAAAAATTCCTTTCATCGCGCTGGCGATATTGTTTGGCCTCATTGCCCTGGATGTGCAGGATGGGGGCAGTTTTTACGGGGCATTTGGCATGGTTGAAAAAAACGACGCTCTGGCTGATTTTGAAGTGTTCAGTTTTTTCCAACGGCTCAAGTTTGCCGGTTATGGCTTCATGATGTACATCGTCAAGTTGTTTTTACCGTTCAATTTATCTGCTTTTTACCCCTACCCCAATCTGGATGTGGTCAAACAAGGCAACGAGAGTGGAGTATATCTGCTGGGCTTGATCTTTACCCTGGCCGTAGGGGCCTGGAGCCTCTGGAATGCCCGCAAAAACAAAATTTACCTCTTCGGTTTTGGCTTTTATTTGTTTAGCATCGCCCTGGTTTTGCAGGTCATTTCGGTTGGGGCCGTGATCATGGCGGATCGCTATACTTACCTGCCTTATGTCGGTTTGTTTTTTATGCTGGGGTATGGGCTGGATGCGTTAATTCGCAAAATCCCGTCCAGCAAATACGCTGTATGGGGCGTGATTGCCGGTCTCAATGTCTTTTTTATGCTCCGCACCCGCGAGCAAGTCGACATCTGGCAAGACCACGATACCCTCTGGACCAATGTCATCAAGTTGTACCCTAACGCCGGTGAACCCCGCAAGATCCGTGGCCACTACTATGGCAAAACTGGCCGCATCGATCTGGCTATTGCCGACTTCGAGGCCGCCCTGCGCAACAATTTCCAAAACGTCTCGATTTACGAAGGCTTGGGCAATGCCTATGGCACCCAAGGGCAGGTAGACAAAGCCGTTAGTATGTTCAACGAGGCCCTGAAATTGGAATCGAACAACGTCAGTGTGCGTTACAATCGTTCAATCGCACTTTTGAATAAAAACCCGCAAGGTGCAATTGCTGATTTGAATTTTGTGATCAAAAATTCGCTCTTGGAAAAAGCGGCCAATTACGGGGCTCGGGGCTATGCCTATTTGCTTACAGGTAATTATCCCGCCGCTCAAGCCGACTACAGCAAGGCGATTTCTCTCGACGCGCAGGATCCCTATCATTTTTTCAACCGTGGTCAGGCCAAACAAATGCAAGGTGACAATGCCGGAGCAATCGCCGATTATCAGGCGGCACTGAAGTTGAAGCCGGGTATGCCTGAGGTAGTGGAAAAATTGAAGGGTTTAAATGGGCAATAAACAATTAGGGGCAGCAAAACTGTTTCAACATCGATCCTAGGATTGATCCTAATATTTCAAATTACATGCGCACACTCACTT
>JAAFHQ010000940.1 GCA_013298445.1 Chitinophagales bacterium
AGCAGTTGAGGAAAAATAAAAAAAGGTGTCGCACCAAAGAGCTCAGCGCGACATCTTCATCAACAGTTAACACCAAAAATATTGGTCGGCACCAAAATTATTCGCCTTGAGGAGAGAGAGTCAATACGCCGACCAAAATTTGAACACCCAATTGACCATGTGTAACAGAAAAAAAAATTAAAAACTCCTTGTACTGCTTGTTGAGTCAAAGATAAAGTAGATAGGGGTGGAATTGGGTGACTTTTGGGTAGCTGGGAGGGTGATTTTTATCAGGCTGCAAAAAAAAGTTCATCATTTAGTTGACAATATCAACTAAATGCTCCTATCTTTGTATTCACAAATCAGGATGAAGATGAATGAACAACCTTTCGGATTTATCGTAGCAGAAACGGTGCGGTCAATTGCCAAAAAACTAATGAGCAGACTGCGTGAGCACGGCTTTTCAATCACCATGGAACAGATGGCCATCCTGCATTTTTTGAATACCAACAATGAACTCATTCAGCAAGACGTGGCAGACTTTACGGGCAAAGACAAGTCTGCCATCCTTCGCCAGATTGACTTTTTGGAGGAAAACAAATACGTAGTAAGGGTAGCAGACCAAATTGACCGCAGGAAAAAAAACTTGGTGGTGACCAAAAAAGGAGCTGAATTGCACCAGGATTTTACCAAAATCGATATTGAAGTAGGCCAGGAACTCATGGATGGAATCAAACAAGAAGACTTGGATACTTTTCTGCGCGTTTTGGCCAAAATCAAAACGAATGCTGAGAAATGATTTTTTTTGACCAAATAGTTGATAGTGTCAACTGTTGATGTTTTGTATAATATTAAAAGTCAACTACTTTAAAATAATTTAATCAATGGAGAAAATTAAAACGTTGTTGGCGATTCTGCTGCTGGGCATGGCTGCCGCGGCAAATGCACAACAAAAATTTACCATCAGTGGCCATGTTCGTGACAAAGCGAGCGGAGAGGAACTAATTGGTGCGAGTATCCTGGTCAAAGAATTGCCAGGAACGGGCGCTTCGGCCAACGAATATGGCTTCTATTCCATCACGCTGCCTGCGGGGAATTATACTTTTTCCTCTTCCTATGTGGGGTATGCAGAGATCATCCAGACCATCAAACTGGACAAAAACCAAAGTATAGACTGGAAACTGGAATTTGGAACAACATTGGAAGAGGTGACGGTGAGTGCCACCAAGGAAGACGACAACCTGAGCCGAACCACCATGGGCACCGAAAAGCTGGACATTAAAGAGATTTCCAAGGTACCCGTGCTTTTTGGCGAAAAAGACGTGCTAAAAACCTTACAGTTACTCCCAGGGATTAAGTCTGCTGGCGAAGGCAATAGTGGATTCTATGTTCGCGGCGGCGCGGCGGATCAGAACCTGATTTTGCTGGACGAAGCTCCGGTGTACAATGCCTCTCACCTCTTGGGTTTTTTTAGTACGTTCAACAGTGATGCCATCAAAGACGCCACCATCATCAAAGGGAATAGCCCTGCCCAATACGGCGGTCGCCTGGCTTCGGTGCTGGACGTCAAAATGAAGGATGGGAATGACCAAAACTACAACGTTTCAGGTGGGATTGGATTGATCAGTAGCCGCCTGAGTGTAGAGGGGCCCATTCAAAAAGAAAAATCGTCCTTTTTGGTTTCGGGAAGACGCACGTATGCCGATGTTTTTTTGCAGGCCAGTGAAGACTTTAAAGGCAATAGTTTGTATTTCTACGACCTCAATGCCAAGGCCAATTACCGAATCAATGACAAAAACCGCATTTTCCTATCTGGGTATTTTGGCCGGGATAAATTGGGTTTTGGCGACAATTTTGGGATCGATTGGGGCAACCAAACCGCAACTTTGCGCTGGAACCACATTTTGAACCCCAAACTGTTCTCCAATACTTCATTCATTTACAGCAAATACAATTACGACCTCAAAGTCAGCAGTGGCGGGAGCGCATTCAACATCGACTCCGAGATCAAAGACTGGAACCTGAAACAAGAATTCCAATTGTTTTCAAATACCCGCAATTCCTGGCGCTTCGGGTTCAATAGTATCCACCACACCATTACCCCCAGTCGTTTTGAGAACAGCAACAATGAGGGAAGTTCCAATCAGGTCAGCAGGTATGGCTGGGAGAATGCCCTTTTTGTGAACAACACCTATGCGGCCAGCCCCAAATTGAGCATTGATTATGGTTTGCGGCTTTCGGCCTACACCATTTTAGGCGGCGACACCTACAACATTTACGAACGAGGGATCAAAACCGATAGTGTGGTTTTGGCAAATGGGGATTTTGGCAAGACGTATGCTTACCTGGAGCCCCGTTTATCCGCAAGCTACCGGCTCAATCCTCAAAGCAGCATCAAGGGAGGTTACGCCCGCAACACGCAAAACCTGCACTTGTTGAGCAATTCCACCAGCGCCAACCCCACTGATCAATGGATCGGCAACAGTTACAACATCAAGCCAGAAGTAAGCGACCAGTTTAGCTTGGGTTACTTCCGAAATTTTGGCAACAACAAGTTCGAATTCAGTGTAGAAGCCTACTACAAATCGATGCAAAACCAGGTAGACTACAAAGACGCAGCAGACATCAACACTTCACCAGATGTAGAGAGTGAGTTGCTTTATGGCATTGGGCGGGCTTACGGGCTTGAACTGTTTGTTAAGAAAAAAGTGGGCAAATTTTCTGGCTGGCTGAGTTACACCCTGTCGCGCACCGAACGCCAAATAGAAGGCATCAACAATGGCGACTGGTACGCAGCCAAGCAAGACCGCACCCACGATGTATCCTTGGTGGGCATTTACCAAGCCAATCCTAGG
>JAAFHQ010000942.1 GCA_013298445.1 Chitinophagales bacterium
ACTCCAACATCGACACTGACAATACCGCCGATTACGAGATTGGAAATGGATCGAACTGGTACCAGGATTACGGCAAAACCAACCGTTTCCTGTACCAAGAAAACATCCATGCTCTGTACAGCAGTTACGAGCAAAAGCTGGATCGACTATCTTTCCAGATCGGTTTGCGTTACGAACGCACCAATTACGACGCGCACCAGCTGGGCAATGTGGAGCGTCCAGATTCGGCCTTTTCGCGCAAATACGCTGGGTTTTTTCCATCCGGCTACCTGTCTTATCAGCTGGATTCCTCCAATGTGTTGACCCTCACCGCAGGCCGTCGTCTGGATCGGCCAGCCTTCCAACACCTCAACCCCTTTGTCAACATCCTCAACAAGTATACTTATGAACGGGGCAATCCTTTTTTTCAACCCCAATACACCTGGAACCTAGAGTTGAGTCACCAATACAAAGATTTCCTCACCACGGCAGTATCGTATGGCATCATCCGGAATTATTTTTCCCAGCTTTTCTTGTCGGAAGGAGAAGATATACTGATTTATACGCGGGGCAATGTGGGTAAAATGTACAACCTGGGCCTATCCGTGGCCGCCAATTTTTCCCCAACCAAATGGTGGTCTTTCAACGGCCAGGTGATTTTTAACCAGAAAACTTTCAACGGTTTTCAAGGCAATGACTATCGTTCTTCCGTTGCCCAGGTTAATTTTAGTGTCAACAACCAGTTTAAATTGGGCAAAGTATACAGTGGCGAAATTTCGGGAACCTACACCACCCGCTCGCGCAACGACATCCAGGAACTCGTCTACGATTCCGGGCAATTGGCCCTGGGCATATCCCGACCAGTACTAAAAAAACAAGGCACACTCAAGCTCAGCGTCAGGGATCTTTTGCATACCCGGATCATGGAAGGTTTGACCGATTTCCCGGATGCGGAGGAGTATTTTATCATCCATTGGGACACACGGGTTGTAAACCTGGCTTTTTCCTATCGTTTTGGAAAGCCCCTGAAATCGGCGCGGCGGAATGGCGGCGCGGCGAGTGATGAGATGGAGCGGGTGGGGAATTGAGATTTTTACTTTTCTTTCGCCCCCTTCGCAAACGGTTCATAATTTGAAATCATCACATCGTCGAACCGTGCTTCAATAAAGCCTTTCGAAGCTGTTGCTCCATTGAGCAAACCTACTTCAAAACAACGGATGGCATCTGATTTGAGGTCAGGCAGAGCTGGCCCTTCGCCCCATTTGGAATAGTCAAGTTCGGCCAGATTGAATTTCACAAATACCCACTTTTCAGAGCAAATAGGCGTTCTGCTATTTGCACCCCACTTGCCTTTGTGGCCACGGGTCAGCAGCAAGGGTTGTACCAACAAGGTATCGCCTTTGCCCGTATTGCACCAAAACGACAACCAGATTTTGTCTCCAAATTCAGCGCGCATTTTGTCCATGACAGGATTGGCCAGAGAGTCAATTTTCAAATCGGTAAACCAAACATTTTGGCGATTGCCAGTGATCGAATCCCAGCGCACTTTCAGGCAAACCCTGGAAGATTTGTCGTATTGGTGCTTTTTCTTATCATCCAAAGAGAAATGAACCTGGTTATTGGCTTTCCACCAGGTACTGACGTTTGGACGGTCTTCATAGTGCAGTTTGATTTCCAGTTTTTGCGCTTGAACCATACCAACAATTAGGATTACGCTAGCAAACAACAACATCTTTTTCATACTGTGACCTTTAATGATCCAATCGAATTAATGAATCTTTCAATCTACAAACAAGCGCAGAATTGCACAAATGAAGAAGATTTTTTTGCAGAAAATTACTTGCACCCGGTGATATTTCCCCCCTAACTTGCACTTACCATTAAACACGCAACGATCATGGTAGCAGCACCAATAAAAATAAAGACCGATTCTTCCATCGAAACCCTGTACGAAGTCGCCTTCCCCAGCGTCGCCCGTTTCGTCCAAAAAATGGGTGGCAACCTCGAAGACGCCAAAGACATCTTTCACGATGCCTTGGTCATTTTTCAAGAGCGACAAAACCAGCCCGGTTTCCAGCTCCAACAAAGCCCCACTGCGTATTTACTGGGTGTGGCCAAACACTTGTGGTTGCGCAAACACCACCGTCAACGCAAACTAGTGCCGCTGACTGATGCTGAAAAAGAAATCAGTCTACCCGAGGATTATTTCCCCAACCTACATACCCAACGCCTGCTCCAGTTTTTGGAAAAAGCAGGCCAAAAATGCATGGACTTACTCCGCGCCTTTTACTACCAAAAAACACCGGTCAAACAATTGGCTCAAAGCCTCGGCTACGCCAATGAACATTCCGTAAGCGTCCAGAAATACAAGTGCCTCGAAAAAGTGCGCCTCAGTATTCAGCAAAAATCCCTGCGTTATGAAGACTTCTATGAGTGAAACCATTCTGATCGAACGCTACCTTTGGGGAGAGCTTTTGCCTCTGGAAAAACAAACCTTCAAGGCGTGTTTGTTGCAAAACCCTCGTCTACGACTCAGGGTGTATTTCCAAAAAAAAGTACACTTGCTGGTCAAATTATACCACCGCAAAAAACTGAAAGCAGAAATGGAAGTACTGCACGAGGAATTGTTCAGTAACCCGGATAAAAGCCAGTTCCGGGCAAACATTCACCACATTTTTGATAAGGGTTGAGAGACATGAGTCATCCCGAATTTTTTGGGATAACAAACCGCGGATGCGGTTGAATTTATAATAGCCCCGGTCGTCCGGGGTCATTTTGGTAGCAAAAGGTTCCGCAACCGCGGATGCGGTTGAACTTTCTGCTCAATTGAGTTCAACCACTGCCGTGGT
>JAAFHQ010000943.1 GCA_013298445.1 Chitinophagales bacterium
CCAATGTCCCCGTCAATACCCCGCCTCCTGCTACCACAATGCCTCCTCCCATGTTGGCTACTTCCGACACATTGCTGGAAGACCCCGTAATGAAAACCCTGAGCGGGACCCTGGAATTCCTCATTGCGGGCAATCCTGTCAGACCAATGAATTTTGCGGCACCCTCGCGTTCGCTTTCCCGCAATTTGATCATCGGTGAGGCGAGCCCCAATGCTAGTCCCAGTGTGGCCTCCAGCATTCCGGTTTTGCGTACGATGGAAGCCTTTGGAGAAGGCACCGCTTTCCAGATTCAGGTGCAAAACAGCGCTTTGTTGTATGTTTTTGCACTGAACTCCGACGGCAGCATTGCCCCCATCTATCCTTTTGGGGAAGCCTGGGTACGGGGCTTCCAAATGAGCAATAGCCGCAATTTATCGGTAGGCCCCTTGATGTTGCAAGATGCCACTGGCCATACCACAATCCCGGCCAGAAATGCCAATACTGGGGCGGAAAATTACATCAAAATCAGCGGTGCAGCAGCCAAAGAGCAGCTTTGTGTAGTGGTGTCCAAATCAGAAATAGACTTGCCAGATGTATTGGATCGGCTCCAGCAATTGCCTGGAACCCTGGCTGAAAGGGTCGCTGCGCTTTGGCAGGTACAGCCCCATTGTGCTTCACTGGGCGAAGCGGGTTTAAATATCAATGGTGGAAAAATCGGGTTTGCGGTGCAAAGTGCCGAAAAATGGCTTTTGCCGCTGGTGTTTGAAATTCAGCGTTAAACTCCTGCTGGCAGAAGGAATCAATGAGCACTTATTTTTGTCCCAGGACTAAAATCTAGGCAGAGGTTTTATTTTTTCATAACCTGATTCAACCAACGTTTGGCAGCGTCAATAACCGGGTCGTTTTGGTCATCTTTAGCCCCACCCAAAATTTGTTCGTCGGGAATGATTTTGGCACCATAGAGTGTTCGCTCCCGATCAGCATAAATGGATACGGTCAACAAAATCTGCGCGCCGTCACGCAAAGGATAATTCTGATTGGCCGTAGAGACCCCGGTAGTGGGTTCGCCAAAACTTCGCGTATTGGGGCGTTTGCGGAAGGCTACGGTGACCACCTCTCCAGAGCTGGCAGTTCCCGGGCCAGTCAGTACGGCTACTGGAGGGTATTTTTGTGGAAATGTATAAGGTTTTTGGGTGATTTTTGCATTGACATTTTTTCCCACACCTGATTTTCCTTTACGGTAAAACCAACCATCTGAGACGATTTTTTGAGATGGATCCATGAAAAAACCGCAAATACCTTCACCCAATAAAGGCCCAATTCCGGCCAACATAGGCCAACAGTTGCCACCCGGGTTTTGCCGTAAATCCAAAATCCAACCTTTGGGCTTAGAACGATCCAGTGTTTTCAAAAGATTTTGTAATTGATCTGCATAGTAGGTGGTTCGAGTTTTGTCACTCGCTCTTAGGCCCGGCATTTGCAAATAACCATAGTTGCCATCTAAAATTTTTCCCGTGGCAAGGGGCAAATCTCGGATGGCATCGGGTTCCGAGGTCGACAAAGATTTACCCATGGAAGGGGGCATGAGGAAACTGTGATTGTCCCCCAATTTCATCAGCACATAATTGATAATTGGGTAACATGCTTCATAACTGCTAGCACCAGAAGCCATCAAAAAAGCCCGATCAATTACTTTCGGCCAGGCCACCGAATCTCGGCGGAGGGCATTTTTTTGGATAATATCAATTGCTGCGGTTAAATACGAGCGTAAAGTATCCGGCAATGGTTTTTGATTCAATGGAATTTCATTGAGTGAAAAATCATCAAACCAAGCCGTGCCTTGGCCTACGATAAGTCCGCCAATTTGTACCTTGGTAGCTGCTTCATCTGCAAAGAATTCATTGCTTATTTCAATCCAGTCAGCAGTTCCGTTCAAGGCTTTATCGCCCATGTTGTTAAAATACAGGCTTTTGTCTCCAGCAAAAACATTTACCCAAATCCCGGCAAATTGCGCTACTGAATCCCTTTTCAAAAAACAGCTTATCCTGTATTTACGCAAGCTATTGCTGGGTGGTAAAGCAAGTATTTGAGAAAAAGACGCAAATTGCTCTTCTTTAGGTGTTTGAAGTCGAATGGACGATAGGCCCCCTTGTCGGATATTTTCATCACGAATGGTTTTGAGGGTTATTTTGGATCTCCAGAATTGCAAACCAGTACCCGTGTTAGGATCGATTGCTTCGCAATCCGCATTGAGGAGGGATTGCCCCAAAATTTGGTTGCATACCATGGAAAGAAGGAAAATGCAGCATAATGATTTCATCCTTAAAGATTTAGGCATTAAACTTTAGACAAGGACTAAATCACCTTCAAACGCAGCGCCAAAGCCTCCTGAAAACCCCGGCTAACAGGCAAGGTATGCTTACCGATGCTGACATAGTTGTAGTTGTCAAGAACCGCATCAATTTTGGTGACATTGATGATGTGCGAGCGATGGATGCGCATAAAATCGCCCGACTGCAACTTTTCCTCAAAGGTGCCGAGGGGAAGGCTCATCAGGTATTCGTTATCTGAGGTGTGAAATTTGCAATAACTGCGATCCGCTTCGGCAAAAAGAATCTCGTTTAACATTATTTTTACCATTCGATCTTTGTAGCGCACAAAGATGCGATCGGCGAGGATACTTTCTTCTTTTTGAGCGGCCTCGGCAGGGGACGCAGGAGCGATTTGGGCTTTTTCCTCGGCTACTTTTTGCAATACCAATTCAACCGTGCGGCTCAAGTCGGCCTGCCGGAATGGCTTGGACATAAAAGCGTAAGGTTGAGCGGCCTTGGCCTGATTGTAGGTAT
>JAAFHQ010000944.1 GCA_013298445.1 Chitinophagales bacterium
CCCTGAAACGGGGCTGGCTTTGTTTTGTTCTACTCAAGCCCAAAACTATGATTTTGGTTAAAAATTCGGGCTTGAGCAGTATTTGCAAAACATGGTTTTAAAATCCTAAACCTTTTTCGGTTTTTATTGTCTTACATGCAATTGCATTAGTAAAAAAATGAAACAACACTTCGATTGCATTATCGCAGGAGGAGGTTGCTCGGGTTTGAGTCTGGCCTACTATCTAGTCGACCAAGGCTACCTGGGTGACGTCCTTGTATTGGACCGTGAACAAAAGTCCAATAATGACCGCACATGGTGTTGGTGGAGCAAATCGCCAACACCATTCGACTCCTTGCTTACCCATCAATGGCAACATTTAAAGTTCGCCAATCACGGCAAACAAAGAACCCAATTCATTGATCCCTACCGTTACCGTTTGCTCCGCTCCGCTGATTTTTACCATTTTATTCAGCAAAGACTTGTGCTCGCACCTAATGTTACCTGGATTCAATCCGAAATCGAAAGCATTGAAGACGCCGAAACGGGTGCAATTGTCCGGGCCGGAGGTATTTGTTTTACAGCGGAATGGGTGTTCTCCAGCATTCAAAAACAGCCAGTCAACTTTGTGCCTAACAATAAACTTTATCAGCATTTTTCGGGATGGTGGATAGAAACAGCCGAGGACTGTTTTGACCCGAGTACGGCCACCATGATGGACTTCAGGGTTCCTCAGTGTGGCAACACCCGTTTTTGCTATGTGTTGCCAACGTCTACCCGGCGGGCGCTGGTGGAGTTCACTGTATTTTCAACCGAGCTATTGGATAAAAAAGCTTACGAAGCAGCGCTGGAAGCATACCTGACAAATACCCTAGAGATTGAGCACTGGGTAGTCCAGGAGCAAGAATTCGGCGTGATTCCGATGCAGATCATGGAACCCACCCCTAAATATAGGCAAGCACATATCTTCCAAATCGGTACCATTGGCGGAGCAGTAAAACCCTCAACGGGCTACGCTTTTGCACGTATCCAGGAACAAACCAAACAACTTGCTCAACAATTGGTCGCACAAAAGTTGCCCAATCCCCAACTCAAACGCCCCAAACGATTTGAATTTTATGATCGATTGTTGTTGCATATCCTGACCCAGCGAGGAGATTTGGGTGCTTCCATTTTTGGTAAATTGTTTCAGCAGATCGACTTCCCCCAAATCCTCAAATTTTTAGATGAAGATACTCATCTGGGTGAAGAGATTGGAATTTTGGCCAGTTTACCACCTGTTCCTTTCCTACAGGCTATTTGGGCATCTCATCTCGGCACCAATAAATTCACAGCATCACCTCCAAATCCTGTTCGGATATGACTGCACGCTACCCACATCTTTATTTTTGGTTGCGTTGGTTTAGTTTATTGCTGGCTGCCATTGTAATTCTGTTGCCGGCTTTGGCTGATAACTTAAGCCTCTTTCTGGCATTATTCCTGATCATAGGTTTGGGGATTCCCCATGGAGCAACTGATCATCGAATCTTTCATGTACTACTCCAGCAAAAAGGGGGAAAGCCAGCTATGCTGGGTTTTTATGGTGCTTATTTAGGCTTGATGCTGATTTATGCCTTAATGTGGTGGTTGAGTCCGGGATTCAGTTTACTGATTTTTTTAGTAACTTCCATGTACCATTTTGGGCAGTCCAATTGGAACTATTTAAGCCTAAAAGTCGGATTTCAAGTTCTGCTTTATCTGGTTTACGGGGCTTTTGTACTCTTTGTACCCATTCTAGCTCATTTTGAGGCTGCCCAACCCATAGTTGAGTCGATCATTCAGCGTACCCTTCCCCAGGTACCAGCTCAGTTTTTAAATGGAGGCATTGGATTGATTACAATCATCAATCTGGGGTCAATCATTTTGCTTTGGATGAAGGGAAAATTGACCAATCAGGAAGTTTGGGCAGAGGTTTTAAACGCATTCATCTTGCTATTCCTTTTTGTATCCACACCACTTTTATTGGGATTCGCCCTGTATTTTTCTGCTTGGCATGCGCTGAGCTCAATCCAAGATCAAATTGCTTTTTTTCAATCTCAAAAGCCTGGGTTTCGGCTTAAAGATTACATCAAAGCGGTAATACCTTATACTGGACTCGCCATCTTTGGGCTGTTGATGATGATTTGGTATTCCAACTCCATTCAGTTGGATTCAACCTGGGGAATCCTGTTCATCTTTTTGTCCTTGGTTACCTTGCCTCACTTCCTTCTTATCGAAATGCTATATGGAGTTAAGCAAACCAATGGTGCAGCATGGGGCGCAAGGGCGTTCGATTAGTCAATTGTTTTTTATTTTTATTGAAAGTTCTGAATATTTTGAACATTCCAGATACCCCTCCGTTAAACATACATTGTACCTTTAATAAACCTTTTACATCATGAATGCATTAGTAATCAACAACTTTCAGCCATTTTTCCTGGCTCAATTGCAGCCTGGCGATTACGTCGGCTTTACCTTTTTTATCGGTTCAATGGCCATGTTGGCCTCAACCGTTTTTTTCTTCGTCCAAATGACCCGGGTGGAAGGGAAGTGGAAAGACTCCCTGCTTGTATCCGCACTAATTACCGGAATCGCTGCTGCGCACTATTTTTACATGCGTAGTTTTTGGGCAGAGAATCAAACTTCACCAACCGAGTTTCGGTACATCGACTGGATTTTGACAGTGCCATTGATGTGCGTCGAATTTTACCTCATTCTGAAGCCTTATGGTGCCAAGCAGGGCATGTTATGGCGCATGATCTTTTGGTCACTCTGGATGTTGATAGCCGGATATTTGGGGGAAACAGTTTTCCGCAGTCAATCGGCAA
>JAAFHQ010000945.1 GCA_013298445.1 Chitinophagales bacterium
AAAGGTACAAAGCCAAGATGACCACAGCTACACCCGCCTGATGGAGGGTATGGTGGACATCCAGGACGGGGGCATTGACTCAGACCCTAAAAGTATCCGTATCCGCGTCAACGAATACCGCAAAAGTAATAATCTGGCCAAGCAAACCTTGGGGCAGCGCGCTTGGGGCATGATGTTTAACAGAGACAATTTTTTGTATGATATTTTAGCACGTGATCCAGTCAGGATACAGTATCACAATGAGCGACGCGCTGAAAAATTTCGGGGCACAACGTATTTTGTCAACTCTCGGCGCTATTGGTTGGGAGAGATTCTGAAAAACCCTAAGTCCTCTGTTCGCCTATTAAATAGTACTACCTATGATGGGGAGCAGGTTTACCACATCAAATTCCGTTTTCCAGGCTACTATGGTGCGCTTTACATCAATAGCCGGGATTATGGCATCTACCGCATTGATTACCATGAGACCATAGGCCTTGGCGAGTTTGACGAGGAGATTGATGAAAAGCTGTACCAAACTGTTGTCCAAAAGGTAACCGTGGATGGTAAAAACATTGACAAAATTCGAGTGGATTATCAAAAAACAAGTGGGAAATACTACCTATCGTACATCGAATGGATGACCATGGGTGATTTCCGCAAAAGTAAAGTTCATGAAGGCAAAACGACCGGGAGTTACAATTTTTGCAGTTTAATGGTCAATGAAGTGCAAACGGACAAAAAGGAAATGGCAAAAGTAAAACCCCGGCAAACACTGAATAGAAAAGAAGATACCGATGACGTCCGCAAACAATACAATGAGCGTTTTTGGCGAAATTACAATGTACTCCTGGCTACTCCCTTGGAAAACAAGGTAATTCGAGATCTGACTTTTGAAGAATCATTGGAACAACAATTCAAAAAAAATTAGTGCGATAGCAAAACTGCAGGTAATAAACTGCCTAAAACACCTACAACCATGCGCAACAAAATACTTTTTTTGACCTGCATTTTTCTGTGCAGCTTATCATTCACCAATGCCCAATACCATCAATTGACAGGGGTGGTGACCACCGCAAAGGATCATCGCCCCATTGCTTTTGCGCATGTGGGGATTCCCGCCCGGGGCATGGGGGTGGTCAGCAATGAAGTGGGGGCTTTTACCCTGAATTACCCGGCGGCCTATGCCAAAGACAGCCTCAAGGTGAGTTGCCTGGGTTTTAAAACCTACAGTGTTGCACTGTCAAAAGTGCAGCAGGAGGATACCCTACGCATTTACCTGAAACCTGAAGTGCTGGAACTGGCTGAAGCAATGGTCAAACCCCATTCCGACTCGGGGCGGATGATTTTGCGCGAAGCGCTCAAACGTTTGAAGAAAAACTATCCCACCAAAATGCACCAACTCAATGCCTTTTATCGGGAAAAGGTGCAAAGTCGTGACGATTATGGCTACACGCGCTTGATGGAGGGTATGGTGGACATTCAGGATTGGGGCATTGATTCTGATCCTCAGCGCATCCGCATTCGAGTCAATGAATACCGCAAAAGCAACAACCTGGCTAAACAAACTTTGGGGCAGCGTGCCTGGTATCTGGTGTTTGGCAAAGACACTCCTTTGTATGACATTTTAGCGCAGGATCCAGTGAGGATACATACTCACAATGAGCGAACAGTAACTGATTACGGAGAACAGAAATGGGCGCACAACTCTAGACGATATTGGTTGGGTGAGATACTTAAAAATCCTAAGGCCTCCGTTCGTCTCGTAGATATGACTACCTATGATGGGCAACAGGTTTATCACCTCAAGTTCAGGTTTCCTGAAAATTATGGCAACCTGTACATCAATAGTCAAGACTACGGTATACACCGCATTGAGTTCAGCAATGGTGCTAATTTTGAAGACATTATACTCAATAGAGATACGATCTCAGAGAGGGGAAAAAAAATGGCTGGCGATATAAAAAAACTAATAGAAAATGTCCAGTACCAAGGTAACCTGCTAGGCAAAATTAGAGTGGATTATCAAAAAACAGGTGGGAAATACTACCTGTCGTATATCGAATGGATGACCATGGGCGATTTTCGCAAAAGTAAAATTCATGAAGGCAAAACGACCGGGAGTTATAATTTTTGCAGTTTGATGGTCAATGAAGTGCAAACGGATAAAAAGGAAATGGCAAAAGTAAAACCCCGGCAAGCACTGAATAGAAAGGAAGATACCGATGATGTACGCAAACAATACAACGAACGCTTCTGGCGAAACTACAACGTACTGTTGGCTACACCGTTAGAAAATAAGGTGATTCGAGATTTGACTTTTGAAGAATCATTGGAGCAACAATTCAAAAAAAATCAGTGAGATGAAAGGTCTATTTGCCATAAAAAACCGGTATTGGTTATTTCTGATCCTGCCCTTGTGGCTTTTTTTGACGCGCTACTTTGGTCATTTTCAAATTAGAGTAAAAGCGCAGGAACGAGAGGGTATTGACACTCAGGGGGATTTTCCAGTGTTTTTTATCTACAACTACCTCTTAGCTCTGGTTATCCTATTTTTATTCCTGTTGGTTTTTTTCTTTTTGTTCAAAGGGCTTACCTACTTGTGGCAAGAAATTGAAAGCAAAAAAATCTTAAAAATGCTGGCCATCAGTTATTGTGTTTTTTTTATCCCAGATACGGTTAAATCCATTTACTTTAATTTTTTTAATCCTGATTTTCAAAAGGGTGAATTAGTCGCCCCTGACAAAGTCAGGATCGACTAATACCTCACTGTAAATCAAAGGCATAGAATTTTTATATTAAGAATAAAGCAGTATATTTCCATCAAGAAT
>JAAFHQ010000964.1 GCA_013298445.1 Chitinophagales bacterium
TGTGCCGCAATCACCCCATCCATTTCATTCCATTCATCCACAATCGCATAGCGTTTCACCCCACATATTTTCATTTCATCCAGCAGGTCCACCATGTTGCGGTATTTGGATTTGGGGAAAAATTTTAGGGAGACAAACAATTCATCCTGGTGCCCCCACTGGGCTTTTACCTCTTGTTGGCGCTGAATGATTCGTTTGCGCAATTCTTGCCTAGAAAAGTTGAGAGAATCAACTTTAAAGTCTGTTTCACTATCTGTTCCAGTGTAGCAATAAATTTTGTCACCCTTGCCTGCCAACAACGTGAGGGTTTTACTCTCCCTAATGTAAATTTGATCGCCATGGTATTCCTTCGCCGGCTTATTCACCTCCATCGCCTTCGGCTTTTGAAAAGCAGAAGCCAACATAAAAAAGGTAATCAGCAAAAAGCCCAGGTCAACCATTGCGGTCAAATCAACTCGGGTAGATGATTTAGGAGCACGGCGCGGCCCTTTGGAGCTACGCTCCGGAGTGTTCATTTCTGCCATCTTCGTGTATTTTGTTTTTTGTTGATTAAAAAAGGTCAGGGCGCAACTGCCCCATGACCAACGATTGAGAGTATGCTTTAAAAATCGTGTTTAAGAGTGTAGATTCACTAAAAATCATTTTTGGTGTGTGTTGAAAAAAAACTAAAGCTATTTTAGGATGTTGTAACTTTGCAAGAGCAAATCTAAATGTTTTTGTTTTAAGCGAGAATGAGGCCAATTGGGGGTGAATGAGGCACGAAAAGCGGAGTGTAGCAGCGCTACATGAGCATTTTCGGAACGAAATTCACCCCCAATTGGGCCATTCGCAGCAAAACAAAAACATTTAGACTTGCTCTAAGTCCAAAACGAAAGTGAGCATGAGTGCTAAAGCCAAAGCAGATCCAGTGGATAAAATTGAAAAAGTGGAGCAAACCTTTCAATTCAAACAATTCAGCATCCAACAAGATAAATGTTCCATGAAAGTGGGCACCGACGGTGTACTGTTAGGCGCCTGGGCAGATGGAGAAAAGGCTACCCGGATTTTGGACATCGGAACTGGTTCCGGCTTGATAGCCATCATGTTGGCCCAACGCAATGCTACTGCACAGATCCACGCTGTAGAAATTGATGACCAGGCCTACCTGCAAGCTGCCGAAAACATGGAAAACTCGCCATGGACGGATCGTTTAACCGTATTCCATCAGTCCATTCAGGAGTTTGCTGAAACCCCATCGCAAGAATACGACCTGATTGTGAGCAACCCACCCTTTTTCAGCGGAGGTACTTTTTCTTTCAACCAGGACCGCAACAGCGTACGTCATACCGTAAAATTGCCACACGGGGACATGTTGCGCGCCGTACAAAAACTGCTCACCAAAACTGGAAAATTCTGCGTGATTTTACCCTTTGTAGAAGGTCTGCGTTTCCAGGAGCTCGCCGCGAGTTACCATTTTTATTGTACCCGGGTCACAGAAGTGTTGACCAATGCTAATAAACCGGTAGAACGATTGTTGATGCAGTTTGAATTGGAAAGTCGAACTCCGCAGCGGGATCAATTGATTGTTCGGCAAGAAGGGCCGATTGAGTGGACCGAAGCGTATCAAAATTTAACCAGAGCGTTTTACTTGAAGATGTAAGGTATAAAAACCGACAGGAGTGTTTGGCCACAAAGGCACGAAGACACACCGTGTAATTGGTTTGGGTAGGTGCCTACGTGCCTTGGTGGCCGGTTTGAAAATCGGTTTGTCGTGGCATGAATGGGCAGCGCTACTGCTGTTCGGCCAGGATTGCCCGGGCCGCCTCCAAAATAGCATCATCATCTAAATGAACAACTCCTCCTCCGGGACCCGGTTCGATGTGTACACCTATCGTCTCACCGTCATCCAACTTCGATGCTCCAAAATAATTCCGTACCGTATCTTCGGCAATGTTCAGCTTTTTCGCAATGCGCGTAATGCTGCCAGTAGGGAGCTTGTGCTTAATGTCCCTAAGATCATTGAATGTGATGTTCATAGACAGTAAATTTAGTGAAAAAAGGAGAACCAACTGTTCATCTGAAATGTAGCAAAAATTTTATAATCCTCCAATAGTTGTCGCTTTAATTTTGTCAAAAAAAGCTTTCAAAAAAGAAATGTCTAATTTTTGATGATAAATAAAAATTAAACGATGATGAAAATCAGTATGGTGGGGTGATTTTTGTGGCATTGCAATCTATTCCTCTCAAGAACTCGTGCATAACTTCCCCCTTTACCAACAGTCAATGTGGAAAACTCGCCTACTTATCAAGAACCGATTGGAGGGGGATGCTGTATCTTTGTAGGCTTGTTACTGTTGAGAAGGTTGAGGGGCATTAGTCCTCCCGAATTTTTGAGAGAATAAACCGCGGAGTGGTTGAATTTAGAATAGCCCCGGTCGTCCGGGGATTTGTAGGATTTAAGTGGGTTCAACAACCGCGGCAGTGGTTGAACAATTCGCCGGGAAATTCAACCGCTGCCGCGGTTGCAGACATTGTCCTCGCATTTTTTCCCCGGACGACCGGGGCTATTCTAAATTCAATCGCTCCGCGATTAGTTTTTTGACCAAAAACGATTAAAAATCAGGATGACTCATATGCCTCAACCTCCCTCAACTAACCCACACTTATGCGGCTCAAAAGTCTAGAAATCAAAGGTTTTAAAAGTTTTGCCAATCCCACCGTCATCAACTTCGCTGCGGATGTCATTGGTATTGTTGGCCCCAACGGCTCGGGTAA
>JAAFHQ010000946.1 GCA_013298445.1 Chitinophagales bacterium
CATAAATGTCAAGAATGGCCGCCCCGGCGCGACGGGCAATTTGGGTAATTTCAGCAATGAGTTGTTTGTTCTGCATTGAATGGGTATTTTCGAGCCGCAAAACTAATACAAATGAGCAAGATTCTCGTTACGGGTGGCTGCGGCTACATCGGCAGTCATACCCTGGTTGATTTGATCGACAATGGTTTTGAGGTAGTTTCTATTGATAACCTGATCAATGCATCGGAAAGTATCCTTGATGGAGTGAAGGCGATTACCGGAAAAACGGTGCAAAACTATGCGGTTGACCTCTGTGATAAAGCGGCAACCAAGGCTGTTTTTCAGGCTCATCCCGATATTGCAGGTATCATTCACTTCGCCGCCCTTAAATATGTTGGCGAAAGTGTGGAACAACCGCTGCGCTATTTCCGCAATAACCTCGATAGTTTGCTCAATATCCTGGAGTGCATGTTGGAATTTGGGGTAAAAAACATCATTTTCTCTTCCTCCTGTTCCGTTTATGGCAATGCCACTGAATTGCCCGTAACCGAAAGCACCCCCTTTCAAAACGCCGAATCACCCTATGCCCGCACCAAACAAATGGGCGAACACATCTTACAGGACTTCTGTTTTCAGGAAAAAAATACCAACGCCGTCATTCTGCGCTACTTCAACCCGGCAGGTGCCCACGAAAGCACCCTGATTGGAGAAGCGGCTACAGCAGCCACCAACCTGGTTCCGGTAATCACCGAAACCGCTGCGGGCAAACGCGCCAGCATGACCGTATTTGGGGCTGACTACCCTACCCGTGATGGCAGTTGTGTACGCGACTACATCCACGTGATGGACCTCGCCAATGCCCACACCAAAGCCATTCAATACCTCCTGGCCAATCGGCAGGAGAGCAACTGCGAAACCTTCAACCTGGGCATTGGTGAAGGCGTAACGGTACTGGAGGCCATCAAAGCCTTTGAGGAGGTGGCTGGCCAAAAACTTAATTACATCATCGGCCCTCGTCGCGCAGGCGATGTGGTGGCGATTTATGCCAACAACAACCGGGCTACCGAGCGCCTCGGCTGGCTGGCCCAACGCAGCATTACTGATATCATGCGTACGGCCTGGGCATGGGAGCAAAAACGTTGATTTTTTATTTTTAAAAGTATTACTATCGTTTCTATTGTAGTTGAAATGATTTTAATACATTTGTCACAATTTTCCAATTGAGCCATTCTGAGAGCGCGCTACCTACCATTCTTATCTGTCATTTCCTCATTTATTAAAATATTTACTCCCATGAAGCAACTATTACGCATGGGTATGGCGCTGTTGATGATCGGTTTAATCACCGCCTGCGACCCAGACGACAAAGAAGTTACCTTTCTCCCTACTGCGGATGAGTACGACTCAGAACTTGTCCAGGACTGGATGGAGCTTACCCTGCAACTCACCAAAGAAACCGCTGGCTATACTCCACCAGTAGCTGCTCGGATGTTTGGTTATGTTGGTTTGGCTTTATTTGAGTCGGTTCGCCCAGGAATTCCTAAGGGATTGAGTATGGCCGGGCAGGTTTCGGGCTTGGAAGCTACTAATTTACCTCAAATTGATCCCAATCTGGAGTACCACTGGCCTTTGGTGGGCAATGCAGCTTTGGCCCAAATTGTAAAAGCTTGTTATGCGCCCGCTACGGAGCAGAATAAGTTTTTGATTTCCAGTTTGGAACAAAAACACAATGAACGTTACCGGAATAAAATCCACGATGACATTATCAAACGCTCCACGGAATACGGCATAGCGGTAGCCAATGCCATTGCCAATTATGCCAATAGTGATGGCCAACAATTTTGTTATCAAACCAACTTTCCAGCTAGTTACACCGTACCTACTGGAACAAGTTTGTGGGTACCTACCGCCCCAGCTTTCCAAAAAACACCACTCCAGCCTTTTTGGGGCAAAGTGCGGACTTTTTACCCTAACAATGCCGATGTATCATTGGTGCCTGCGCCGCCTACCTACTCCACCGACAAAACTTCTCCTTTTTATCAGCAAGCCTTGGAAGTGTACACGACCGTTAAAAACCTGACGGTGGAACAAAGAACCATCGCTGAATATTGGAGCGACGATCCCGGAAAAACCTTTACTCCTCCAGGACACTCCATTGCCATTACCAGGCAGGTATTGGCCAAGGAAGAAGCTAGTCTGGCAGTTGCCGCCGAGGCTTTTGCCCGCGTTGGAATGGGGGTACACGATGCTTTTGTGTCGTGCTGGAATGCTAAGTACACCTATAATTTGATGCGGCCAATCACTTACGTCAAAGCTCAAATTGATGCATCCTGGAATGCGCATCTGACCACGCCTCCTTTCCCTGAATACACCTCGGGGCATTCCACCCAGTCGGGGGCAACGGCGCAAATTTTATCCGATTTATTCGGCTACAATTATGCCTTTACCGATCGGGCACACAAGGATCGCACCGACATCAGCGGTAGCCCACGCAGCTTCAATACTTTTTTTGAATTTGCCAACGAGGCCGCAGTAAGCCGTTTATATGGAGGGATTCATTACCGTTTCGGCAACGAACAAGGGCTTTTGCAGGGCATCCGGGTAGGAAAAAACATCAGTAAATTGAAATTTAGAGATCTATAAACACAGAAAAATTAACCTCCCGATTTTGGGTTTTGAATAGGAAGTCTAACTCTTCATTTCAAGTGAGCTACCTATTCAACACCCAGAATCGGGAAGTAATTTCGCGTTATACTTAGTACGTACTTACATTCAACCGGCCACCGGTAACACATTTTCCAGCCAGGGATGGAGTCGCTACCGTACTG
>JAAFHQ010000947.1 GCA_013298445.1 Chitinophagales bacterium
TTACAAATCATCCGGGAATAAGAGGATTATTCTCCCAATGGTCAGAATTAGTTTCCGAATGGATAGAAATGGACTCCGAATGGATGTTAACTCAAATTTTACGCATAATGCTTTACGTTTACTAAACTTTTAAAGTTTAGTAAACGTAAAACCCATTTGTGTTTTCACACCTGTTTGCTGAACTGCTCAATCGCTTTCACCAAGGTATCCAATTCCCGCGTGGTGGTATACACATTCGGCGTCAGGCGCACCCCTTTGATGTTTTCCCACTCGATGGCCACATTGTGGATCTTGTAGTTTTGGTGTAAAAAATTGGAGACTTCGGCAGGTTTTTTTCCTTCAACAGTTAGCAAACCAATGGCACAGCCATACTCGAGTTTGAGCGAGGTTTTGACCTTCACCCTGGGCATGGCATTGGCTTTTTCGGCCCAGTAGTTTTTTAGGTAATGCAAACGTTTTTCCTTGCGCTCGCCCCCGATCATCTCGTGGAAATCGATGGCTTGATTGATGCCCTGCTCAATGGCAAAGGAACGGGTACCCAGGTTTTCAAACTTACGGATGTCTTCACTTTCTGCGTCTGGTGCAGCCAGCAGCGGGTAGAGGTTTTTGATTTTTTCTTTCTTTACGTACAGCATCCCACTGCCAAAAGGGGCACAAAGCCACTTGTGCAAACTGGTGCCAAAGTAGTCACAGTCCAAATCGGCCACCGAGTATTGGAAATGGGCAAAAGTATGCGCACCGTCCACCAGCACTTCAATGCCCCGTTTGTGGGCTTCTTTGGCAATTTCCTTGACGGGCAGAATTTGCCCCATCCAGTTGATGAGGTGAGTAATTTGCACCACCTTCGTTTTGGAACTGAAGGCGTCCACATAACTTTTGACCAGGTAGTTCTTATCTTCGGAAGGCAATTCCAGGTTGATCCATTTCAGGACGATGCCATCCCGCTTTTCCCGCTGCTTCCAGGCGTTGATCATGTTGGGATAATCCTGTTTGGTCAAAACGACCTCGTCACCAGCTTGTAGGCGTAGCCCAAAAATGATGGTTTCCAGGGCTTCCGAAGAGTTGCGGTTGATGGCTACTTCTTCTTGGGATACTCCGGCCAAATCTGCCAGACGCCGGCGCAAGGGTTCACGGCCTTCATCCAGGGTGCGCCACATGTAGTAGGAGGGCGTTTCGTTGCTGAGGCGATTGTAACGCTCCACAGCTTCTTGTACCACCTTGGGTTGTGGGCAAACGCCACCATTGTTGAGGTTGATCAGGGCCGATGATACGGTATAGGCCTGGCGGACCTGGTACCAAAAGGTTTCATCCTGTATGCTGTCTTCCAGACTCGTGGCGTTGATGCGCTCGATGCTTTGCAAAAAAGTTTTCCCTTGTGCGCTGTCTAAAAAGGGCGGAGTTGCCCCTAATGCAGCCAATGCACCGAATTTTTGGAGAAAATTCCGACGTGTATTCATGGCAAATTTGGTTTTTCCGTTTGGCGTTGATTTGTCCAGGACAAGATAACGAAAAAATGCAAATCCATGATTAGGAGTGACGAATAACCCGAATGACGAGTGACGAATTTTAGGGTAAGCACCAATTCGTCACTCGTCATTCGAATCATTCGTCATTTGCCTTATCCCAAAAAGCTCGCTATCTCAGTTTTCAAAGCTTGTAATGCTTTTTCAGAAGCTCCACCACCCCGTTGAGAAGAGATACTGATGATGTTGTCGTGCAGTTGGCGTGCATCAGCTTTGTTGTCCAAACCTTCGGATGCATGAGCAATTACATTTAAGGTATCATCCCCAGCCATCTTGATGATCTGCCACAATTGGGGGGAGAGATAGATTTGCTGGGTCACATTGTGCTCGTATTCCTGCCGGATGTTCAGCATCAAAGCCAGTTTGTATTCGGCCACGTTTACGCCATCGGGACGAAGGCGCATCAGCAGGTTTTCGGGTGCAATGCGTTCACAATAAAGTGCCATGCGTTCATAGGCTTGCAAACGTATGGTGAGCAGGTTGTCACTGACGGGAAGTGCTGCAGGTGTTTGTTGAACTGGCAGGGGTAAAGCTGCCTTGGATTCAAAGTAATTTTTTAATAAATCTTTGAGAATGGCGTACACAATCAAAGCTGCGATGGCAAATTTCAAAACCTCAAGCAAAGCGGGCATCAAATCCATAGTGGTATTTTTGGGTTAAACTGGTTGAGAGAGGTTGAGGGAGGTTGAGAAGGTTGAGGCTGCCGCAGCGACTTAGACATTGACATCGTCAAAATCGCTGCGGCAGCCTCAACCTTCTCAACCTCCCTCAACTTTCTCAACCACACACAAAGGTAGCGGCTTCAAACGATTTTACTGAAATTTTTCTTGTGTGTGCAACCAAAAAAGCAATGCGGGTGTTTCAAAAATTGTATCTTTGCACGTAGATTCAATCTAAATAACTACAGCATGAGCGAAGTTTTGACTGAAGCAAAACCGATTACCCTAACCGCTGGCGCCGTTAAACAACTACAACGCATCAAAGCGGAACAAAATATTCCTGACCACTACGCCCTACGCATTGGCGTAAAAGGTGGTGGCTGCTCAGGTTTTACTTATATGTTGGGATTCGATGAGTCCAAAGACAACGATTCCACTTACGAGATCGAAGGCATTACCGTGTTGATGCAAAAAAGCCACGCCATTTACTTGCTGGGCATGGAAATTGACTGGCTGGATGGTTTGCAAAACCGTGGATTCGCCTTCAATAACCCGAATGCCAAGGAAACTTGTGGCTGTGGGACTTCGTTTTCGGCGTAATAGGAACACAATTAATTGCCAAAGC
>JAAFHQ010000948.1 GCA_013298445.1 Chitinophagales bacterium
TTGGCTCCATCGTTTCATTCCGAATGGCTACTTGCCGGGCTACATTTTTAGCCAGATTCAAAAAAGCTTCGCGAGAAATGGGGTCTTCTTCATCCAGAATGATGGGACGACCACCGTCGCCAGCTTCTCGAATGCCTTGTACCAAAGGAATTTGCCCCAGGAGTACTGTATTGTTGATGACCGCCAGTTTTTTACCACCACCTTGACCAAAGATCAGGTACTTGTGGTCGGGTAATTCCTTGGGGGTAAACCAGGACATGTTTTCCACCACTCCTAAAATAGGTACCGCCACACCCGGGAGTTGGAACATATTGGCTGCCTTTACCGCATCAATAATGGCAACTTCTTGCGGGGTTGTCACGATGACCGAACCTGTAACTGGCACCGTTTGCACCAAGGTCAATTGTACATCACCAGTGCCGGGAGGCAGGTCAACAATCAGGTAGTCCAACTCTGGCCAAAGGCAATCGTTGAAAAACTGTTTGATGATGCCCGCCAAACGTGGCCCGCGCAGGACAACTGCTTGTTCTGGTTCAATGATAAACCCGATCGACATCAGGGCAATCCCGTAAGCTTCCAGGGGAACCATTTTGGGCTGACCGTACACATCGCGCACCTTGGGGCGTTGGCCTTGCAAACCAAACATGGTGGGAACCGAAGGGCCGTAGATATCTGCATCCACTAAACCTACTTTCGCACCCAGCATTTTTAAACCTAAAGCCAAATTGGCCGCAACTGTTGACTTTCCAACCCCACCTTTTCCAGAAGCTACGGCAATTACATTGCGCACTTGAGGCAAAGAGCTGCTTGGCTGTTTCGTCTCTGTGGCCCGCGACATCATGTGAACATGTACATTCGCTTGGGGGTATATTTCGGCTATTGCAGCTTGACAAGCAAAATTGAGCTCTGATTTGTGTTGGGCATTGATGGAAGCCAATTCAATGGTAAAACTGATCGAATCACCTTCGATCGCCAAATCACGAACCATATTGGCGGTGATCAAATCCTGACCAGTGACGGGATCATTTACTTTGGCCAAAGCCCTGACAACAGTGGAAGTATCTATCGACATTTTTTGAAACGCATTAAGTAGCGGGGCAAAAATGAGGCTCCATTTTTTGGCAAAATGAATACTCGTTTTTTGATGGCCCCAAACGGACAAAAGTCTGAGCGCAAAAGTAAAACAATTCACGGCAAAAAAGAGTTTTTCAAATACTCTTTCCCACTTGCGCTTTGCACATTACCTTTGCACACCATGAGAGTTCACCGCGACCTTAACGCACTGCCAGATTTTAGCAACGCCGTAATTACCATTGGTTCTTTTGATGGCGTGCACCAGGGGCACCAAAGCATTATTGAGCAAGTAAAGCAAATTGCCTCACAACAGAAGGGAGAAAGTGTAGTCATCACTTTTCATCCCCATCCCCGTTCTATTGTATTTCCGAAAGACACTTCGCTGCGCCTGATCACCACCACGGAGGAAAAGATCAACTTATTTGAAAGATATGGGATAGACCATTTGGTGATAGTTCCCTTTTCTGTCGAATTCTCCCAATTGAGTGCGGATGAGTACATTGAGAAATTTTTGGTGGAAAAATTCCATCCGAAATGTATTGTCATTGGGTATGATCACCGCTTTGGATTGAGCCGGCAAGGAGACATCAATTACCTGCGCTGGCACAGTCAACGCTTTGGTTACGAAGTAATTGAAATCGAACCGCGCCAGGTTGATGACATGACGGTTAGTTCTACCAAAATCCGCAATGCCCTGGAGAATTGTGCCGTAAAAGCAGCAGCCCACCTGATGGGGCATTATTTCCCTTTGATGGGAACGGTGGTGAAGGGACAACAGATTGGGCGAACCATTGGCTTTCCTACTGCCAATATTGAAATCAACGACCGCTTCAAGTTGATTCCACCAGACGGTATTTATGCGGTGAAATTGTGGATCAATGGCAATGACCATCGGGGGATGTTGTACATTGGAACCCGACCAACTTTGCCACAATACCACAACCGAACCATTGAAGTCAACATTTTTGATTTTGATCAGGACATTTACGAGCAAAAAGTTACCCTGGAACTGGTTGATTTTATTCGCCACGATCAAAAATTTGATCAATTGGTTGATCTGGCCAAACAGCTGGATAAAGACCGGATTGCCGTAGAAAAAGTACTTTTGGAGGCTAGTGATGATGATTTTTTACCTCTTGCTCACTTTCCGAAAGTGGCAGTTGTGATTTTAAACTACAATGGTCGTGATTATTTGGAGCGCTTTTTGCCTATTTTGCTCAAAAGCACCTATCCGAATCTGGAACTGATCATTGCGGATAATGCTTCAACGGATGATTCCATCGAGTTTTTGGAGGAACATTATCCACAATTGCGTTTGATCGAACTGCCCGAAAACTATGGTTATGCAGGCGGTTACAACGAAGCCTTGCGCCAGGTGAGTGGTGTAGATTACTATGTGCTGCTCAACTCAGACATCGAAGTTTCGCCAAACTGGATAGAACCGATCATCCAAATCATGGAAAAAGACCAAAATATTGGTGCTGCCCAGCCCAAAATTTTGTCCTTTGACCAAAGGGATACCTTTGAATACGCAGGAGCTGCGGGCGGCTGGCTGGATACCTTGGGCTATCCTTTTTGTCGGGGCCGGATTTTTGCCCATACCGAAAAAGACCAGGGCCAATACAATACCACTCAGGAGATTTTTTGGGCGACCGGAGCTGCCATGTTCGTTCGGGCAGAGTTGTTTCACAAAATTGGTGGTTTCGATGCGGCTTATTTTGCCC
>JAAFHQ010000095.1 GCA_013298445.1 Chitinophagales bacterium
TCGATCAACTGAATACTTCCCAAAATGAGGATAATTCCCCCAGCTGCAAAATGCAAACCAATCCCAGCGTTGGCCGTACCGCTACTAGGTCCATACAGCTCAGGCAAAACTTTGTTCCAGCGATTCATTTCACCTTGGTAAGCGGCAGCGGCATAAAAGGTCAGGATGTACAAACCAAATAAGCCACTACTAATCCAAACAATGGTAACCAGGGCAGTTCCCATCCACTGGAGTATGGTTGCGCTCAGACCATTTGCACTTTGCTGTTTTTCTGCTAGCATGACGGTAGGGAAATTATTCGATAAACAATATCAGGAACAAAACTACAATTTTACGCCCGAATTAACGCTGTGAATACCCCATATAATTCCCGCCATTCCGGGTGTTCTTCCAACATATCCAGGTGTTTCTCTATTGTTGCCCGGTCGCCGCGTAAAGCAGGGCCAGTTTGCATTTCGGCGGGGTCATGGCCCTGGATTTTGGCCGCTGTTTCCTGGATCAAGGGCAACAACAAGTCAAAAGGCAATTGGCGCTCAGCCAAAATCTTTGCAGCAATTTGGTACAAATGATTGGCGAAGTTATTGACAAAAACCGCAGCAAGGTGTAGGCTGCGCCGATCAGCTTCGCTTGTTACTTGTACTTTTTGACTGATGCGTTGGCCGAGTTCAACCAAGAGTTTCTGATCGGCCGGATTGTGAGCCTCCACACAAATGGGGATTTGTTCAAAATCTGGTTCCCGACCAGGTGAAAAACTTTGTAAGGGATAAAAGATACCTCGACGGGGTAGGGTATTCAACCAACTCAGAGGGCTGCTTCCGGAGGTATGCACGATGAGCGTAGAGTGGGAGGGAAGAGCATTTAACTGCTGCGCAACTTCGGTAATCGCCTGATCTTTGACGGCAATGATGAGCAAATCCAACCCCGAAAGTTGTAAATTTTCCCAACGATTGATGCCTTGGGCATTGACCATTGTTGCCAACTCACGGGCGTCTTTCAATTGTCGGCTGTAAATTTGGTGGATGTTCAGGCCACATGCCTGGAGCCTTTTACTGAGATGCGTGGCGACTTTGCCAGCGCCTACGATGCTGATGGTTTGAATCACAAGTTGGTGTTTAGTATAAATCTATGGTGCTCCTTAGGTGCCTTCGGTTTCTTAGGTGGTGAAATTAATACCTTGCTTCGCAAGGCTTTTTCTTTTTTACCACCTAAGAAACCGAAGGCACTAAAGGAGCACCCAAGTTGAGTTAGGCTAGGGATTCTCCGCTGCGCCGGGTACTCATCCGGTTCCAGATGCTGAAGCCCAGGCCAAACATCATCAATAGGGAACCAAACCAGAAAATATTGATCCCTGGAAACTCCATCGCTTCCAAAACGATGTAATTCGAGGGCAGTGCATCGGTGGCAACCTCCACTGGAATATTGCTCGGTGTCGTAGTTTTGGCCAACATCAATTGAATCGTTTCTTTACCCGGATCGAGCAAAGGGAAACGAACATGTAAGCCTAATTCAGGTACTTCCACCTTCACGTTCAAAGGCTGTTGATCCCGAATCAAGAAGATCGGTTCGGCATGGTAGGTTTTACCATTTGGAGCGGTAATGTCCAGCTGGGCGCCTACGGCCAGGTCACCTTCCTTGCGGCTATAATCTGGGTGTTCGGGTGCTTTATTGAATCCGGTAAACCTTATTTTGAGGTCTTGCCATTGGCCTACATCACCCTGGCGCAAATTGAGGTTTTCATACTTGAGTTGGTTCTCCAGTGCAAATACCTTTTCAATGGCGTCCTGGCTGATTTTGAACTTGGTACTCAGGTCATCGATTTGATCCGGGTAAGTGTAAATCAACTGGCCCCGCAGCAAAATCACCGGGTTGGCGTAGTAGACACTGTCGTCATCACTTCGGCGGATTTTGAGTTTGGTGCTGAAAGCCAGGTCACCCGGTTCGGGTTTGTACTCGTGGTGCACCGGATTGCGACTGATGGATTCCAGGCTGATCTGGAATGTGCGGCGGAACACCGTATCCTGATTTTCGACATCCAGGGTATCATGCAGGAGTTGGGTACGGCCTTGTTCCAGGTTAAGGACTTTGTATTTCAGCTCCTCTTCGCGTTGTTTTTTGAGCTCAAAATTTTGCTCTACCTCCGGCAAGGCGCTGATGTGCGTAAATACGTCCTTGAGCACATAATGCCGGGTATCCGGATTGGAGGTCGCAATTTTGGTAAAGGATTTATCATAGAGGATGGTTGGGTAAAGGTCGAAATCCTCTACTACTTTCCCCTTTTTGTTTTTGCGCTGGTAGTTCACCGTGTAAGTCCGGGTAAAATGCTCCAGCGTATCCTTTTTGTAGGTCACCAGGTAGTCCTGCATCATGGTGGGCACGTTGCGGAACAGGGTAATGTTCTTTTTGCTCAATTCCTCATCGCCACCCGCGATCAAACCATCCATCAAAAAGGCGTTGGAGGAAATGATCTTGCGGTTGACCCCTGAAGCCATGATGCCCACAATCATCAGACCAAAGCCAATGTGTGAAAAGGCTGATCCAGCAATTTTGAGTTTGCCCCGCAGGTGGGTAATCAAGTAGTCGAGGTTGCTCACAATGGTGAAATACGCACTAAACGTGAGGAGCGTGTACTGCCAGGTATACAAGTTGATCAAAAGGCTGCTTAGATAAGTCAAAACAGCAGCAATTCCCAGCCCGGCCCCCAAATGAATCGCAAAACGCAGTGCATTTTTGCTCCAGTTGTTTTCCCGGAAGCGCAAAAACTGGGCAAAACCGGAAAAATACCCAATGAATACTGCTATCCAGAGCTGGTACTTGTTGAAGTGTGTGACAGGTTCGGTGATGACCTTACCCTGGAAGGCTGGATTAAAAACCTGCATGATTTTGTTGTACACCGGCAAAGAAGTAGAGCCCGTAATGAGCACCGCCGAAAACAATAAAATCAAAGTTCCTATAAACATCCAGAACTCTTTGGAAGTGGTAAGTTCTTCAGATTTAGGGTGGGGAATTTCCCGCCAGCGCCAAATCATCAGTCCTAAGCCTGCCAAAGTGAAGGCAGAAATAAACAGCACCAACTGATTTTCCAGGCCCATTTCGGTAAAGGCGTGCACTGAAGTTTCACCCAAAACCCCACTACGCGTGAGGAAGGTAGAGTATACCACGAGCAAAAAGCCCAACAAGTAAAAAATATAGGAACTGCGGACAGAATGCCCGGTAGCTTTTGAAATCAGGTTTGTATGCACTCCGGCAACGATCAACAACCAGGGTACCAAGGAAGTGTTCTCTACCGGGTCCCAGGCCCAATACCCGCCAAAGTTGAGCGCTTCGTAAGCCCAGGCGGAACCCATCAGGATCCCAATGCCAAGGATAGAGCCACAAAACAGGGCCCAAGGCAGTGCAGGTTTTAACCACTCTACGTGCCGCTTCGTCCACAAGCCGGCAATGGCAAAGGCGAAAGGAACTGCAGTTGACGCAAACCCCAGGAACAGGGTAGGCGGGTGAATGGTCATCCAGTAGTTCTGCAGGGCTGGATTCAGACCATTTCCTTTGATCAGTTTCAAATAATCTGCTTGTGCAAAAATGGGGGCATCGATGGTTTGACGCAAGAGCAACATGGGGTTGCTGCCAAACTTGGCTGGCTCGTCGCCAAAGCCAATATAAATGCCCAATATCATCGTCGCCAATACGGCCTGGATGGCCGCAATCACTGTAAGGGTAGAAGTTTCCCAGGATTTGCCATTGAATAAGAGTACAAAACCCAGGAGTACATGCCAGAACATCCAAAGCAAAAAACTACCTTCCTGGCCTTCCCACAAAGCCGAAAAAATAAACTTCATGGGCAATTCATCCGAAACGTGAGCCTGAACGTACTGGTATTCGTATAACTGGTTGATCATCGCGTAAATCAAGGCTCCGATCACAGCAAAAACACCCAGGCCGTGGGTCAAAAAAGCATAACGACCAATGTTGCGCCAGCTTTCATAATCTGCACTTTCCCGCCTTTGTGTGGCAAACCAATAGGCTACCATGGACAACAAAGCGCCTACAAATGCCAGCAAAACCCCCATTTGCCCAATCTGCCCAGGCAGAAGGGTTTCGCCGATGTATTGGATTTTTTCCATCTTGTTTACCCGTTCTGTTTGCTCTTAATGGCAATTTCTTCGTCCTTGTATTTGGAAGGACATTTCATCAATAAATCAGTGGCCACAAAGACACCTTCTTTCATCCGGCCAGTCACTACAATTTGCTCCGACATTTCGAAGTCTTGTGGTTTGGCTTTCAGCAGCACTACTTTGTGCTCTTCACCTTTGGTGTCTTTGATGAAAAAGCTGAAATGGTTGGGATCTTTGGCGGGATCGTAAACCATAGGTTTGTCTTTGGCCAATTTCCCTACAATTTTAATTTTTTTCGTGCTGCTAGTAGCATCGGCAAATGAACCATAAGTGGTCATGTCTTTGCCTGAGTTGACAAACAGCAGGATGGCTATGGCCACCATAATACCAGCGATGAGATAGATCCGCTTCATAATGTATCCTGTTAAAAAAGACTGTTGTGCTTGTTTTGACGCAGCAATTGCCTTAAGTGTTGCATAGCTGTGTCAGAATTTGGCAAAGGTAATTCGCTTTCCCTTGCTTTTTTACTTTTAAAACAGCAAAATCTGGGTTTAGGTCTTGATCTTTGTCGGCTTTTTGTAAAATTGAACGATTCTAAATTGTAGAGACGCACGGCCGTGCGTCTCTACAGATCGGAACATTGGAAATATCAACAAGACTGTTAACTTTGTTCTCTATGAGCAACATCATTGTCAGGCTACAAGACGTCAACATCAAACAGGGCACCCAGGAAGTGCTCAACGGAGTGAATCTGCGCATCAACGCGGGCGAGTTCAGCTATTTGATCGGCAAAACGGGAAGTGGAAAATCCAGTCTACTCAAAACCTTGTACGGCGCATTGCCCCTTACCCATGGCCTAGGTGAAGTGGCCGGGCATGACCTGGCCAAACTGGATCGTAATACCATTCCATTGTTGCGCCGCAAATTGGGCATCGTCTTTCAGGACTTCAACCTGCTCAACGACCGCAGTGTGTTCGACAACCTACAGTTTACCCTCAAAGCAACGGGTTGGACCAAACGGCCAGAGATTCAGGTGCGAATCGAAACGGTGTTGCAACAGGTGGGTCTCGCTGGCCAGGAACGCAAAATGCCACACCAACTCTCAGGAGGGGAACAACAGCGTGTGGTAATTGCACGTGCCCTGCTCAACACACCTGCCATCATCCTCGCCGACGAACCTACGGGAAACCTTGACCCTGAAACTTCAGATGAAATCCTGCTTTTGATGCGGAACCTGTCGAAACAAAACAATGCAGCTGTGCTATTTGCAACACACGACTACCGGATTCTGGAGAACTTTCCTGCCCGCATCATTCGTTGTCTGAATGGGAAAATTTTTGATGATCAGGAGATAAGTTTGTAGGCTCTTGATCTGGATTGATCAAAAAAGCAATGGAGATCAAAAATCCCAAAATGGATACAACTGTACAAATCCACGCTGAAATAAATACTTCAATTTTTTGATCCCGGTTAAAATCTTTGCGGATAAAGTATTCATTGTCATGGGCATTCAATCCATAAATATGAACGGTATTGCTCCAAAATGTCAAGCTATGCGGCTTTGAGAGGTGTCTTTTTAATTTTTCTACCTGTGTATTGTATTCTTTTTTTGAAACGAAAAGGTTAATTGAATCACCTCGCTGAACCGTTTGCAAAAACCAGTTTACATAAGTGGCGTAATAGGCATTATACGTTAAATGGAATTCAAAAGCTTGGTTGTTTTCGAGCAACAATACTAATTTAGGTGATTGTTTGTGCCGATGCGGTGTATGCTTTATCTCGCGAACTACATCCCGAATCACATATAAATCACGGTCATTGAATCCCCTTGGTTTGACAAATTGTAAAAAATAAGCTTGTTTAAGTAGAAAGACGAAAAAGATTAGGAACAAGAAAGCGTTTTTTCTGATTCGCCAATCCTCTTGTTTCTTTTCCAATACAATGTTTCTTGGCCGCTCTTTGGTCAGCATAGCCTTGATTTCGGGGTAATTTTCAAAAAATTCGGATTTGATAAAAACATGTTGGTCTTGGGTGTAAATTCCCAGCTTAGAGGAAGTCTCTCCTTTCTTATTCTTCCTAGTTTTTTCCGTCCAGTAAAGAATTTCTGCTAGAGGTAGATTTTTGATTTTATTAGTGATCAAATACTTGACAATCAAATGTTCTTTGCTTACAGAAATACATTTAAAAGAAAAAGGGACGAAAATAAAAATCAAAGCAAGCAAAGCACATAAAGCAACAAATATATACCGCACGGCTAAAATTTCAGACTCCAAGGTTAGATAATTATACACCCCACAGATTCCACAGAAAATAAAAAAGAGACAGCCAATTATTTCCGCTGTATAACTACTCTTTCCCTCTAGTAAAAGTTCTTCTTTTTCAATCATTTTGATCCGGGTTTAACCACTCTTTATATCGATTGTACAAATAAGACACCAAAAGCAATAACATCCCCAACGCTACGAAAATAATCGTTTTAGGGATTGTCGCCAAGTGTTCAATGTCATAAACGAACAGCTTGAATAGGGTAGCTCCAAACAAAAATATTCCAGCGATTCGGGCATGTGGGATTCGCTTCCAGATGCCCAAAACAATGAGCCCCAACGCAAACACTCCCCACCAAAGGCTTAGGCCCAACTTATAAGCCAGACTCGTTCCAATGAGCATAATTTCGTTGCTGACCAGGAATAAAACACTAGCATATACCACCAGCTCATAGGTGACCCTTACATCATAGCTCAATTCCTGCCGCCACAAATAGGGAATCCCGGTACCCAGCATGACCAGCAAAAACAAGATGGTCAGGTAACGAATCCGATCGTACCAAACAAAATCCGGCTGAGCCAAATAAGTAGCATAAAACTCATTGAGCAAATAGAAACCCAAAATAAAAACCACCACCACTGCGGCCAATTGTAAGCCGAGGCTCAATACCACTAACTCCTTGCTTTTGATCCAAACCCAGTTCAGAACAGTCAAAAGTGAAAGGAAAAACAGGCTATAATTGATCAAGCAAACCCAACGAAAAGAATCGATATCTTCCTGAAAATAAAATTTGCTCCATGACTGCCCCGGTTCAGCAAACTGGCCGTAGGCATGAATCCAATAAGCGGATATTTCACAAAAAAAGGTGAAATAAAGGACAATAAGTAAAGCTGCGCCAAGCAAAGTCCGTAACAACTGATTTTGGCTTTCATGTTGTATCCAGGGACTTCGAATCAAAAAACGATGATGAATAAAATTGATAGCCACCAAAACACCTCCCAAAAAAATACTGCTCAAAAAATAGCCATTGAAAAACCGAACCGGGTTTATGGGGAAACTGTACATGTAGGACACCCATGAGTTGCCCACCTGAATACCTGCCAGGCCCAACACAAAAAAGGATAAAATCTCTGTTCTGGGAACACTGCGGAGCCTTCCCAAAATAAACATCAAAACAGCTTCAATCCCCCAAAAAAGCGTTACCCAAACCCCATCAAATTGCAGGGGAATCGCCAGGGTCAAAAAACTCCAGCCCAATGCACCCAAAAAGCGGGCGATTTTGGGATCGGCCTTGCCCTGTTGGGACACCAGGTAAGCCACTAAAAAATGAATTCCTGCGCTGAGGCTTGCAATCAAACTGGAAAAATCATCGTGATCAAATTGTACCACCGAAATCCGGATGCCAAAAAAACAAAACAATAGGGCGTTGATGCTGATCAAAACCACATCACCCGTTTTTAATGGTTCCAACTTATTCAGCTTGTAGGCTAAAAAAATGCCATAAAAAATACAGAAGAAAACACACAGATAAACCCAACTGCTGACAAATTGAGAGCTGGGTTTGTAAAGGGTTATGTACCAGCCGAAAAAAATGAGCCAGGTCCAGATGAAGGCTATAACATTGAGGAATTTCCAGTTGCGAGAAAGCGCAATGAGTAATATCCCCAGATTGACCACGCTGAGATATGGAAACAAGAGGTCTATTTCTTTGGGGTCGATGTACAATAGATAAGGCAAAACATAAGCGCCGATTAAACCCAACAAGGCGATAAAAGATCGGTTGAAATACATGGCCGCCAAAACCGTAAAAACGGTAGTGGCCAGCATCAGCCCGAAACAAAGGCCAAATGAATAAAATTGATAAAAAAGGTGGGCTGCAAAAGTAGTAAAATACAAAATGCTCACAGCCCCGCTTAACAAGGCAACACTGTATTCCAGGTACTGCGATTTCAAACGATGCGTCAACACAAGGAGCACAAACCCTACAGAATACCCAAGGGAGATTCGAAAGAGCGGACTAATCAAATTGTGGTCGATCACATATTTGACCCCAATGGCCACACCTAAAACCAGGACAATGATCCCAATTTTACTGATCAAATTTTCGCCAATAAATGATTCGAGTTTGTTGTCGTAGGAAGGATTAGCTGGAGCTTTAGGAGTAAAGGATGGCTCCGGAATAGACTGAATTGGTTCATCTTTTGGTGGAGGGGAAACTTTAATATTCGCAGGCTTGTTGCTGCTTTTATTTTTTAGCGCCTCAATTTCATGGCGCAAACCCTCAATTTCCTTTGCAAAACTATCCTGCTTTTGCAAAAGTTGCTCCAATTTGGCGAGCAATTGATAGAGTTCTGGCTGGTTTTCGGTCACCGGGTATAAGTTTACTAGTTGAGTGTGTGGAACCAACTAATAAACTTAAAATCCAGCTAAAAAATTGCAAGTCAACAATGCCTAGTGATAACTATTCGCGTTGATCAGCGGATTGGCGTACATGGTCAACAAATAGGTGTAACCTGCGTCATCACTATCCTGTTGGAGTTGTTTGACCTGGTCTTCAAAAAAACGGCAGTGCCATTCCAGTTCCTGCTCGGTGTAGTGCGTATTATAAGTATTCGAATTGTGCAATAAATCGTAAGCGATGTAATTTACTGGCCACAAGTGGTAATTTTGGTGAATTGACTGATCGATCATTTCCGCCAACATTTCCAACTGCTTTTTGCTGTTGTCGGCTTCCGCCAATGCTTCCAGTTGATCATTGAGCAGCTCGCCAAAATGGAAGTGCACCCGCCCTTTTTGCCCTTTTATCCCCAACAGCATGTATTCCACATCCTGCTTGAAAGATTTTTTGAACTCAGGATCTGCCCGTTTGTTCAGGTATTCCTGGGTCTTGAGCAAGCCACAAGGGTCATATTCGTAGGAGATGGCGACGGGGATGATGTTGAGGTTCTGGAAATGCTGCTGGAGGTCTTTTTTTCCACTCAAACTCAACATGGTCAACAAACCAACTTGGGTGCGGTCGTTGCCATCCTTGGCCCGGCCTTCGCGCTGGGCAATCCACACAGAGTCGATTTTTTCAGTGATGAGCTGGTGGATGTACGCAGACATTTGTAGGGAGGAACTGTACAATTCCCGGGCGGTTCCGGTTCTGCGGACCACAAAACTTTTATTGATGCGAAACAACAACTCTGAAATCCGGTGCATCATCAGGTTGTCACCAATGGCGATCTGGCTGGTTTCAAAACCATGCTCGAACAGGACGATGTTCAGAAAAGCCGAATCCAGTACGATGTCGCGGTGGTTGGAAATGAACAGGTAGCGCTCACTTGGGTCCAGGTGTTCAAAACCACTGGCACTGAGCTCCTTGATGCTGATTTTTTCAATCACCTTGAGAAAAGGCGCCACTATTTTGGTTTGAAAATCAGCGGCGGTGTGCACCTGGTCTTTTATCTGCATGACCTGCTGCAGCAAGGCCTCGGGCAAAAACAGCTTCATACCTTCGGTAAAGGCCGGATAACTAAACAGCTCGGCAATAGCGGCTTCTATTTCATCGTCGCGAAAGGGTTCGAGGCGGTAGGGTGTTTGTTCCATTGGCTATTTTTTATAATGACGAATGATTCGAATGACGAATGACGAATTTGGCGGGTTACCCGAGATTCGTCACTCGTCATTCGAATCATTCGTCATTCCAACCTATTCTTCAGTGATCGTTACACTAACCATTACATCGCCTTGTCGGATGGCATCCACCACATCCTGGCCAGTTTTCACCTGGCCAAACACGGTGTGCTTACCATTCAAGTGAGGCTGAGGGGAGTGGGTAATGAAAAACTGGCTGCCATTGGTTGCTGGCCCGGCATTGGCCATCGACAGGGCACCCGTACCGTGTGTCAGAGGGTTACCGGCAAACTCATCACCAAATTTGTAACCGGGGCCGCCACGACCAGTGCCAGAAGGGTCACCACCCTGGACCATAAAATTGCTGATCACCCGGTGAAAGATGATGCCATTGTAGTAACCTTCTTTGGCCAAAAAGACAAAGTTATTGACCGTATTGGGCGCGTACTCTGGAAACAATTGGATCACAATGTCGCCTTTGTCGGTGCTGATGGTTGCCGTGTAGCTTTTTGCAGGATCAATCTGCATAGAGGGAGGAGTAGACCACTGTTGCATGAATCTGGATTTTTTTGTAACTATTTTTTTGCAAACATAGAAAGCATTTTTGAAAAGGCGGGAGCTTTTATTATTTTTAAACCATGTCAGATCCATATGTACTCCGCGCCGACGCCGTGCAAGCGCCTCCGGTGACCTTTTGGCACCGCTTACAGCACCTGGGCCCCGGCTTCGTGCTTTCCGCCGCCATTGTCGGCTCAGGCGAATTGATTGCGACCACCGCACTGGGTGCCAAAGCTGGTTTTGTGGCCTTCTGGGTCATTTTGGTCAGTTGTTTGGTCAAAGTAGCCGTGCAGGTTCAGTTTGCCAAACACACCATCCTCACTGGTAAAACCGCCATGCAAACCCTCGACGATTTGCCCGGTCCACGCATTGGCAAAGCCCGCTGGACGGTCGCTTTGTATTTTTTGATCATGCTCATCAAATTCATCCAGATGGGTGGCATCATTGGGGGTGTAGCATTGGTAATGAACATGATGCTCCCACAATTGTCGGTAGCTGTGTGGGCCTTACTCATGGCCCCATTGACCTCCGTTTTGGTGTTTCGAGGCTATTACAATGTGGTGGAAAAAACCTGCTTGCTGCTCATCACTGGATTCACCCTTTTTGCCATCGTGGCTTTGATTTTTTTACAATACACGCCTTATGCGATGGATTGGGCGCAATTGAGTACGGGATTGAGCTTTTCACTGCCCAGTTCAGCGGTCATTTATGCCTTTGGGGCCTTTGGCATCACTGGGATCGGAGGTGAGGAGATCATTTATTACAACTACTGGTGCCTTGAAAAAGGTTATGCCCGGCACACCGGACCAAATGATGGCAGTGCTGCCTGGGCCGAACGTGCTCGCGGCTGGATCAAAGTGATGCAAGCTGATGCAGTGTGCAGTATGATCGTTTACACGGCAGTCACGGCGGTTTTTTACTTGCTGGGGGCAGCTGTGTTGCATGCTCGGCAGGAAGTTCCGGAGGGATATCAGTTGCTGGAAGTGCTTTCCGGTATTTTTACCGAGAGTTTGGGACCTTGGGCGCGGATTTTCTTTATGGTTGGGGCATTTTTTGTGCTGTATTCCACTCTGTTTGCCGGACTGGCGGTATGGGGCCGTTTGTTCAGCGACATCTTCAGTCATTTTGGCTGGATGGATTTTTTTGACCTCAAACAACGCAAGCGCAGCATTGGGATTTTGTCCTGGGTGGTTCCGCTGATTTGGGCCTTCCTGTTTTTGAG
>JAAFHQ010000949.1:0-1226 GCA_013298445.1 Chitinophagales bacterium
TGACTTATGTGGAGGTCGCTGAGCAGCCCTGGCCGGACATCCATTTGTTGCCCATCCTGTTGATGCTGCTGATCATCTTTACCATTTGGCACCATTACGCCATCAGCATTTTTTTCCTGCGTTGGTTTCCCAACATCATTGATACCCTGGTGCCCTTTTTGGTCGGCGTAGCGCAGTTTGTACTCATTTCTTATCTGACCATCAAAACGGATTTGTCCGACATGAGGATGGAGAATTGGACCCTTGGTTTTGCCATTTTTCTGATGTCGGGGTCTTTTCCCTATTTGGCCGCTGCCTGGCGTCTGGAGGTCGATTTGTTTGCCAACATCATGAGCAAAAAGGACGCCATCCGGCACGGGGAGCTGACCAAAAAATACTACAAGTGGGCGGGTTATTCCATTTTTGTGCAGGGGGTGTTCGTTATGCTGATTGTACTGTTGGAGCAGGATATTTGGTTGTTGTTCTCTTTGATTCTATTGTTGAGCCACCTCTTGCTGTTTGAATATTGCCTTTTGTACCGCATCAAGCCGCATTATGTCCAAAGTATGGATGACTTTGATGAGCAGGGGAGTAAGCGCTAAATAGTTGATTTTTAGGGAGCTCCTCCTTCTGCGGTATTTTGTGCTTCTCCCCCTTTAGGAGGATGTTTTTGGTGTGTCGATTCCTGAGCTTTGCAGAATTAATCGCACCAAACACAACGCACAATGAAACCCATTTTCTTGTTGACCACACTGCGCCATGCACTTCCGACTAACCTGGTAAAAGCTACAAGTGAAGCCTGGAAAATTTGCCTACTGGCTCTCGTACTGCTGCAAATTTCCATACCCCTACACGCCCAAAACCCCAACCAAGCCGCGCATTCCATCCTACCCGTAGATGGCATCATCCAATACCTGCCGAAGGATACCACTGCGGCGACAACCCCGACCATCCTTTCCAGCAACAAGCTGCAATTCACCCCCCAGGTCAATTTTTTCTTTTTACCTGAAGGTACCCTGAATTACAAGGGTGCGGGTTTGGCCGTGGATACCGGGCACCTGAATTTTTACTTGCGTGGCGATTTTGGGGCCAAACTTTCCCTGCCCAAAAATGTAGATATGGTTTTTAGCCTGCAATCCTACGGCATTTACACACGTAGTTTAGGCCCAATGGATCCCAACCTGACGATGTACGAAGGCTATGTCGACCTGAAAAAACTGGACCGAAATGGTCGGCTATCCCTGCGT
>JAAFHQ010000949.1:1236-2794 GCA_013298445.1 Chitinophagales bacterium
GGCAAATACGGCAGCGAAATCCTGGTGGGTGACGACGATTTTATCAAGGGCCGGAGTTTTGAAAGTGTGCGGCTGCGCTACAAAAGGAAGCGGGTAACCAGTGATCTGATGTGGGTACAGCTCTATCAGCCCGCCCCACCTGCCGCCAACTTTGACTGGAATCACCCCATTTTCCTGGCGACCTTCAATACCTTCAATGTCTCCAAGGCGCTCAATTTCGATGCCAATCTACCTTTTATCATCGACCAATACAACAGCGGCTGGCGCACCTCGGTGTTCATGCCGGATGTCCGCGTCTTTGGCCAAGTGGGCAATTTCAAATATTCCGCCGAATTTATCCTGCAAACCGGGACGGCTAAGGGCATCCTCAACGAAAACATCACCGAAACACTCAATGCCTATGCCGCCGAATTGAGCGCTGGCTATACTTCCTCGGATGGAAAACTCAACGCGAGCCTGGCCTACTACCGTGCCAGTGGGGACGACAATACGGCCGACAATAAGCTGAAATCATATAATGTATTGTGGCAAAACGAGCACCGCCGCTTTGGCTACATCGACGCGTTCAAAGGCTCAAACATTCAGGCTGCAACTTTGCACCTGGATTGGAAGCTGGGCAAGCTGCTGTCCACGGGGGTGCACGGGGTGATGGCGCAAGTGTTGGAGTCACGGGATCGCTCCAGCGGAGTAGTCACCCTTGAAAATTTGAATCGGCTCAACACAAGCAACAAGTTCATCGGCATCGGTGGCGATTGGTACCTGAATTATTATTACAACCACAACCTGAATTTCCAGTTTTCGACCTCGGCCTTTAAAGCAGGGGAGTATTTTACTGCGGTGAATGGGGTGGATAAAACGATGATTCGGTTTTATTTGATGATGGCTTTGCGGATTTAGGTGGTGAAAAAACGACCTGCGCAGCAGGTTTTCTAATCGCAACCTTCAACCAAATCCGTCCTCATCTCATTTTATCTCTACACCAAACAAGGACACCACAAGATGGAAATAGGCATTGACAGTTTTGCCGCCGCCCACTTTAGCGGATCGGCCAGTGACCCCAACAAAAACATGCAAGCCATGGCCAACCTGCTGGAACGTGTACAACGCGCCGATCAGGTTGGCCTCGACATATTCGGCATCGGCGAACACCACCGCAAGGAGTTTTTGGACTCGGCGCCCATCACCATTCTTTCGGCTGCTGCGGCGATGACCCAGCGCATTCGTTTGACCAGCGCAGTCACGGTGCTGAGTGCGGCCGACCCGGTACGGGTATTTCAGCAGTTTTCTAGTTTGGACATCATCTCCAAAGGCCGCGCTGAGATTGTAGCGGGTCGGGGCTCTTTTATTGAGGCTTACCCACTCTTTGGCTTCAGTCTTCAGGATTACGATGCGCTTTTCGCCGAAAAATTAAACCTGTTGCTGCACATCCGCGACAATGAGGTAGTTAGCTGGAAAGGTAAGTTCCGCCCGGCATTGGAGGCGGCGGAAATTTATCCGCGCCCGGTTCAGCCCAAGTTGCCCATTTGGTTGGGCGTAGGTGGTACGCCGCAGTCCTTCA
>JAAFHQ010000950.1 GCA_013298445.1 Chitinophagales bacterium
TAGATAAAACCCATACTTGGCCATGGGAAGAGCGGGAGTCTTCAGGGGCCAAAAAGGCGTTTCAATTGAGTGGCCCAATCCTTTGGACTTTGGCCAATGGAGGGGTACTGATCATTGACGAGATTGAAGCCCAGTTGCATCCCATCATGACTTTGAATACCATTGATGCATTTTGGGACAAAAAAAGCAACCCCCACAATGCCCAACTGATTTTTGCCACACATGATACCAACCTGCTCAGCTACTCCAACCTGAGAAGGGATCAAATTTGCTTTGCGGAAAAAAACCAGTGGGAGAGCACCGAAGTTTATGCCCTCTCCGATTTTGTTTATTTCGGTGAAAAAAACGGCACCTTTAAATCGGAAAAAGAGCGCCCGGATACCGATAAAGAAAAGCGCTATTTCGAAGGTAGGTATGGTGCGATTCCAGGCTTAGGTGATTTCCAAAAATACATTCGTAAGGTTCATTAGCCCAATGCTATACTTTTAGGCTATGTGCAAAATCCTGAGGTGCCTTTTCAAAAGTTTCAGACTTTTGAAAAGCTCTTTAGCGCAAGATTGTGCAGGCAAAACCCCTTCGAAAGTCTGAAACTTTCGAAGGGTAACTCTAGAATTGTACTTTGCATCTAATATTTTCCTCCCAACAATTCCCCAAACTTCCCGTACCTTCCTCCCAAGATCACAAGCACCACACCATGAAGCGATTGGCCCTCCTCCTCCTTGCCATTGCCCTGGCTTTGCCTCATTCTGGCATGGCCCAACAAATCCTCAACGGCAGTTTTGAAGGCGCAGGCAACACCTGTGGGTACAACCTCAGCAATTCGGCCTTTACCACTCAGATGCCCAATGTGGTAGGATTTGGCGAAAAAAATGAACTGGACATTCTCAATGCAAGTTGCAACTATGGGCCGGCGTACCGAGGCAATACCTTTGTGGCGTTGACAGCGATCGCGGGGATTACGGACGCTATAGGCTTACAATTGTCGGAGCCCCTGGAACCCGGTCAAACCTACACTCTGCAATTCCATTTCAAGCTTGGGCGACTTGTCAATGGCCCGGCGCGTTTGTCCATCGGGGTAGCCAGTAGCCCCAATTCACATGGCGAGTTGTTGCACACCGTGTTTGAGCTCAACAACGATTGGACACGCCGCCAGTTTCAATTTAAGCCCCCCATTCGAGCTGCCTATCTCACGGTGATTGTAGAATGCGGCGGAGAAGCCTGGGTTTTTGTGGATGATTTTTCATTCGTCTGCCCGACTGTTAAATTGGGCAGAGATACCACCTATTGTGAATTGGAAAGCAGGACCCTGGATGCTTCCCCAAAATTTGATACCTATCAATGGAGTACTGGTGAAACTACCGCCAAAATTGTGGTGCAAGACCCTGGGCTGTACTGGGTCGAAACCAAATTGGGTGGTTGCACCCTGCGCGACAGCATTGAATTGCTGGAAAAACCTATGCTTTGCAACTGTAACCTGTATATCCCCAATATTTTTTCCCCCAATCAGGATCAACAAAACGACACCTGGAGCCCAGTTTCGCCTTGTGAATTGCTGGACTATGAAGTGCTTGTTTTTGACCGCTGGGGCGGCATGGTTTTTCGAAGTCAACAAATCAGTGAGTCCTGGGATGGTCAGCTACGGGGGCAAAATGCACCCAATGGCATCTATGCCTACCGCGTTCGTTACCGCTTTAAAAATCTGGAGGAGGATACTGCGACGCATCAATCCGCCGGTTTGCTTCAGCTGCTGCGCTAAGGAACCTGTAAATGTACTTTGACTAAAGTGTTGCCCCCTTTTCCAAATCCAACCTGATCACCCGCACTGCTTCCGCTCTGGTATGCACATCAATTGCACTATTCTCCAGTCTCAGCACTCCCCGGGGGCATACCGCAGCACAAATCCCGCAACCCACACAAGAAGCCCGCACAATGTCCTGCCCCTTTTGCGCGTAAGCCCGCACATCAATCCCCATCTCGCAGTAGGTCGAGCAATTGCCGCAAGAGATACACTGCCCGCCATTGGTGGTAATGCGGAAACGGCTGAAAAACTTTTGCTGCAAACCCAAAATCGCCGCCATCGGGCAACCAAAACGGCACCAAACCCTGCTCCCCATCAAAGGGTAGAACCCTACCCCAATCACCCCGGAGAAAATTGCCCCGATGAAAAAGCCATACCAGGCCTTGAGCCAATCGGCAGGAATAAAAAATACGTTGGGGTTATTGGTGAAATAAGCCAGGCTGGTCAACACAATGATCAGGGCAAAAATGCTGCTGGCGGTGATTTTGACCGAACGGGGGATCTGCTGCAAATACTTTGGGCGCAGCCACAAAAGCAGCCCCAGCCCCGCAAAAATGGCCAGCACCAGCACCAAAAACAAATCCCGCGTCACGTAATACCCCGCCGGGTTTTCGTGGAAAATGGCGAAGAGCACCGCCACCGTCATGATCGTCACAAAAACCAAAATGCTGTAAATCAACCAGCGCTCAATTTTCCAGGCGCGCAGCGACTTGTCGCTCAGTTGCCGGAAGGGGTCACCCACCGTTTCGGCCAGGCCCCCGCAGCCACAAACCCAGGAGCAATACCAACGTTTGCCATAAAAATAGGTCAGTACGGGCGAAATGATGAAGATCATGGCTACGCCAAAAACGATCATGAATAGCCCCACCCCACCCGAATTGAGCAAATAATCCATTTGCCCCTTTTCAAAAAAATCGTAGTCCAGTGGCCACATGTTTTTGAAGTCGTAGTAGGGCTGATTGAGGCGTTGCATGAATTCTGGGAGCA
>JAAFHQ010000951.1 GCA_013298445.1 Chitinophagales bacterium
GATGGCATTGGCAGCGTGTTTGAATCCTTCCTGAATGGCTGCTTTCAGCCCCAGGCCATTGCGCAATTCTTCCCGAATCCGTTCGTAAATGATTACGTTGGCGTCTACGGCCATACCGATGGTCAATACGATACCCGCAATACCAGGCAAAGTCAAAACGGTACCCAAGGATGCCATTGCACCAAGCAGCAAGAAGATGTTGATGATCAAGGCCAGGATAGCCACGATACCAGCACCTGCATAATAAGCTACCATGAACGCCAGGATCGCAATGAAGGTAATCACCAAAGTGCTGAAACCTTTATTGATGTTTGCGGCACCCAAAGATGGTCCGATAACCGATTCCTGAATGATGCGGGTTTCGGCAGGCAGTTTACCTACTTCCAGCAGGTTGGCCAAGTCTTTGGCTTCTTCCAGGGTAAAACTACCCGAAATTTGAGAGCTACCACCCGTAATTGGCTCGTTTACACCAGGGCAGGAGATGACCTCGCCGTCCAGGGTAATGGCAATTTCGCGGTTGCTAGCTTGCGCAGCTTTGGTGGTCATGGCCGCCCAAGTCTTGGCACCTTCACCATCCATGCGCAAGGAAACTACGATTTTGCCCGTATTTTGGTCAGAATCCTCGTATGCTTGTACCACGTTGTCACCACTCAAAGGAGCTTCCTGACGGTTGCCTTCTTTTTTAATGGCATACAACTCGTATACGTTGGTTGGTTTCTTCGTGGTAGGATCGGTAATTGGATCTTTCGACCAGGCAAAAGTCAGGTCACGAGGGAACTGCGCCATTGCTTCTGGCCGCGCCAACAAACTATCGATTAATACCTTTTTGTTCTTCTCAGCATAACCCATCAAGGCTGGTGCCTGACCCTGGGTGTTGATTTGCAGAATCTCCAGCAGTGGGTTATCGGCAGGTACCTGACGGATGCTGTCGTATTTCCACTTGCTTTTGGCCAATGCATTACCCAAGGAATCAACTTTTACCAAGCCAACGGTATCTGGACGAGTTTTACCTGTTCCCAACGTTTTGGCCAATGCTTCGTTTGCTCCAATAAATCCTTCGATGATTTGTTTGCTGGTCGTAGCATTTGGGTTAATTGGATCATTCAGGCGGTAAACGTTCCAGAAGTCCAGGCGGGCAGCACCTTGCAGGAAGTTGCGCGCACGCTGTGGGTTGTCGATACCGGGCAATTCGACCAGGATCAAGGCCCGGGCGTTGTCCAACGATACGTTTGGTCCGGTTACGCCCAATTTGTCGATCCGCTCTTTCAACAAGCGGAAAGTCAATTCGGCGGTTTGATCCGCTTTTTGCTTCAGCACGCTGATGACCTTTTGATTGGGATCACCAGACTTGATTTCATCTTTCAATGCATCATTGCGGGAAAACAAGTTGGCCAATGGCTTGTTGCCACTGATTTCAGCGTACGCTCTGGCGAAGAGCGTTACGTAATTGTCTTGCGTTTGGCGTTGATCCTGAGAGGCTTTTTTCAAAGCGTCCTTAAATTCCTGATCATTCTCGTTAGAGGCAAGTGATTGGATGAATTCTTCCAAGTCAACTTGTAAGACCACACTCATGCCTCCTTTCAGGTCCAAACCCATCGCCAACTGTTGACCCTTCAAATCCTGATAGGTGTACTTTTTCAGCCCTTTGAGATCAAAGACTACTTCTGTAGACATAGAATCCAAATAAGCAGCACGCGCACTTTTGTACGCGGCGTCTTTGTTTCCCTTCGCTTTAGCCTTTGCTTTGAGGGCATAGGATTCGGCGTTCTTCTCTACATTCGTCGTAGGAATCGTCAGCAGAAACTGAAATAGTGTGACAATCGTCATCAGTATCAGGAAAAACCTTACCAGTCCTTTTCCTTGCATAACTTCTTGTTTACTTTGCTAGTATAAGATTTGTCTTAAAAAAACTGGGCAAATATAAGCTGTTTTGCAAAAAAGCAGTGCTTCAAAAGCAGAAAACGCAAATAAAATTTCAGTATTTAACCAAAAACCGGGGATTAGCGTTTCCTTTTTTATATTTGAAGCGGAAAATTTTCTACCACCAATCAAAAGATAACACCATGGGACTCTTTTCTTTTTTGAAAAATGCTGGCGCTAAATTGTTCAATCGCAAAAAAGCAGAAGTTACAAAGCCAGAAGAAGCCGAAGCAGTACACGAAACCAACGTTGAAGCACTCCGCAGTGCAGTTGCGGACTTAGGCATTGAGGTGAAAGACTTTTTTGTAGACTTGCAAGAGGACACTGTAATCGTGTTTGGGGAGGTCAATTCTCAGGCCGATAAAGAAAAAATCATCCTGACCCTCGGCAATGTTGAAGGAGTTGAGCAAGTAGACGACCGCATGACGGTAATCGAACCAGAGCCTGAAGCTACTTTTTATGAGGTAAAAAAAGGGGACTCACTCTCTAAAATTGCCAAGGCCCACTACGGTGATGCAATGAAATACCCCGTGATCTTTGAAGCCAACAAACCGATGTTGAAAGATCCAAACCTGATTTATCCAGGACAAGTACTGCGTCTTCCGCAGTTGTAAAAAGGAAAAGATACAGGTTTAAAATAGCAAAGGGCTCGCACCATAAATATTTGGCGCGAGCCCTTCCTGTTTTTAAATTTTAAGCCCATTTTAATAGGGATTAGCCAAACGATTTTCAAATTTGAACCCATTTAAACAGGCCTTATTTAGTGCAATGGAGAAAACATCCATCCTTTTAGTCGAAGACGAACCCAAAATAGCCAGCTCGATTCAGCAATGGTTGTCGGAGCACGAATTTGGGGTAGAGGT
>JAAFHQ010000952.1 GCA_013298445.1 Chitinophagales bacterium
GAAAACTGGTGTGCCTATTACGCCAAGATGTACAACTAAAACAGCTTCTAAAGTTCTGATTACCTGTCTTTTTAATTTTTCATTGCTTGTACGAGTAGAAATGCCAATATAAGGCTCCCTGTTTTATCAAGTAAAAAAATCTTACTCGACGAAAATTATACAGACCGGGCAAAATAGTCGATGGATCAGATAATTAGGGCTAACAGAAAACTATTTTTCTTTTCACCTTTGTTATTCACAGTCCTAGAAAATGATCATCAACATGAAAAAAATCAGTTTGCTTCTGCTCTCCTTGCTGACCTACAGTTTGGCAATGGCTCAAGAACTTGGCCAACAACGTGGTCCACAATTCAACTCCCCTGTAGTGGAGGCGGATAACAAAGTAACCTTTAAGGTTCATTCCTCGAAGGCCCAGATGGTTACGATCAATGGAAGTTGGATGGGATTTGGCCAGACGACTCCATTGATCAAAGGTGCAGATAATGTATGGTCTGTAACCCTTGGGCCACTGGAGCCCAGTATGTATCACTACAATTTTTTTATTGATAGTGTAAGCACCATTGACCCCAAAAATGCTCATGCTCTACGGGATGGTGTGCGTTATGCCAGCATGCTCCTGGTGCCAGGCGATGGTTCTAAATTGTTTGATGTGAATGATGTCGCCCATGGCGCCTTATCGCAGGTTTGGTACAATTCTCCCTCGCTCAATCTTAATCGTAGGATGTATGTGTACACTCCGCCCGGATACGATAGCAGCAAGGATAAATATCCGGTATTGTATCTGCTGCACGGTGGCGGTGGCGATGAAGATGCCTGGACTTCTTTAGGGCGGGCAAACTATATTTTGGATAACCTCATTGCCCAGGGCAAAGCCAAGCCGATGATTGTGGTGATGACCAATGGAAATGCCTTTCAGACCTCTTCACTACGCACTGCACCCAACGCACCTGTTATGACACGTGAAACATTCATGAAATATGCGGGACTATTCGAAGGGAGCCTGGTCAAAGATGTCATCCCCTACATTGAAAAAAATTACCGCGTAAAAGCCAGCAAGGAAAGCCGGGCTGTTGCTGGTTTGTCGATGGGGGGTATGCACACCATCACCGCATCCATCGAATATCCAGACGTGTTTGGGTACATCGGGGTGTTTAGCAGCGGGATCTTTCAGCCAAGCCCGGATCAAGAGGCCAAGTTTATGGCGCTTAAGAAGGCGGGCTTCAACAAATACTGGGTTGCCTGTGGCAAAGATGATTTTGTAATGGAATCCAATAAACGCCTTTTGGACATGCTGAACAAAACCGGAATTAAGCATGAGTATTTTGAAAACGGGGGTGGACATACCTGGGCGAATTGGCGGACGTATTTGAGCATGTTTGCTCCGATGTTGTTTTAGGAATGTGGTTGAGGTTAATTTTGGAAATAAGTGCCTTAAAAAGCCACTTATTTCCAAAATTAACCCACGCTGATCATTGAACGAAGTATTTTTTTTTAAAGCCAAATCAAAAGTTCAAACTTCTTTAAGCAGCATTGGTCTTGAATTTTTGATTTATTCCGCTTATTTTTGAAAAAAATTGATTATTAAATGAACGTCCAAACTGAAAAACTAAAATTGATCGAATGGTTGGTACAACTCAATGACACTTCTGTGTTATCTCAAATCAAAGAAATAATGGATAACATGAAACCAGTTGAAAACCTGTCGATCATCTCCCCTGATGAATTAAAGAAAAGAGCTTTGATGGCTAATCAAGACATTGAAGATGGAGCGGTTTATTCCTTGGAGGATGTGTTGAATGAAGATTGGGACCAATGATCGTTTTGTATACCAACTGGTCAAAAAAACAGTTGCGAGAAATTTACAATTATTATAAAGAAATTGGCGCTCCAAAAAAGGGGCGAAAAGTCCGTCTGTCTGTCCATAAGAAAGCACTACAATTAAAAGATTTTCCTTTTCTGGGTCGTGAGGAAGAAATGCTCTCTTCTTTAGGCCAAGGCCATAGGTATGTGGTTGCGGGTCAATATAAAATCATCTATCGAATCATTGATGAAGCCATTTACATCACGGATATTTTTGATACGCGCAGAAACCCAGAGGGAATGATGCCTTAACCTATCCAACAAAAAAATCCCGCAGCGCCCCTCGCGCTGCGGGATCAATTTACCTACCTATCCACCCCGTAGGGTTTTTCGTCATACTCCCAACCCATGAATTTATTCGTGGGTTATCATGGGCTATCATGGGTTATTTCACCACACTCAACCTTTGCGTCTGCACCAATCCATCGCTCAACAAGCGGATGAAGTACATTCCAGCAGGCAAAGTGCTCGTATTTACATTCAGTTTGTGGAAACCTTCGGTTTGTTGCCCTTGGTCCAACGTTTGAACCAATTTGCCATTCAAATCGTAAAGGTCAATTTTCAAGGTACGTGAGCGGCCCAGTGCATAAGTCAAGGTAGCTTGTTCTTTAGCAGGGTTGGGATACACACTCAATTGTACGAAGTCCGTTTCGTTGTTCTTAAGGTCGACTGCTGAAGTGCTGATGTCGCCGCTGATGTAGTTGCTGAACTTGCGGGTGCTGAGGATATTGCCTTCAGCGTCGAAGTAAGTGATCAGCAAGGTTGGAGCTGTTTTGGCACCACTGTTGTCGGCAATCACCAGGGAGATGCCTTTTTCGATGGCCGTTCCACAGTATTCCAGATCTTCCACCGAGGGGAAGCTGCTGTACACATAATCCGTACCCATCGAGGTGTTGACTGCACAGTTTTGATCATCCCGCAG
>JAAFHQ010000953.1 GCA_013298445.1 Chitinophagales bacterium
GTCGGCGACTTGGTCATCCAAATCGGTAATGCCGGTGGTTACATCCACCATAAAAATGACTACGGTAGCTTCTTCGATGGCAATTTTGACCTGTTCGCGGATCGCTGCCTCAAAGACATCTTCCGAGTGTTGGACAAAACCACCCGTATCCACTACGGTAAAGTTTTTATTGTTCCAATAACTACTGCCGTATTGTCGATCCCGGGTAACGCCGGAAATGTCATCCACAATGGATTGGCGTTCCCCAATCAAGCGGTTAAAAAAAGTAGATTTGCCTACGTTGGGACGCCCTACTATCGCGACGATGTTGCTGCTCATAATAACAATGGATTCAGAAAAGTCGGCAAAGATAAGAAAAACACCTCTTTTTTCTGTTTAAATTTTACTCAATTTTAAGGACTTATGTCAATTTCCCAAAAATACAGCTTTCAGGATAGAAATTCCAGCATTAATAGATTATCCCTAATTTTTGGTACCTCAATGTTCTCCAAATTCGGGGCCTTGTCAAAGTGGCTTCACGACGGATTTATATTTTTCTAAAATTGCATGATTGATCTTGTCGCCTTCGTCCAGGTTGCTTGATGAAAACACTTCCGGAGTATGCCCTTTTTCAAGCATACACTCTATCGCGGCCAGTACAACTGCGTGCAAGAGCATTGCGCCCAAAGACGTGGACGTCGCCGCGACGTTTCGATTGATTTCAGGAATATACACCGAGGCATCGCCGAGGCAGCCCTGGTTGTCCAAAACCACATCAGCCAATTGGTAAAGTTTCATGCCTGATACGTGGCGAGACTCCTGCGCCTCGGAATGGGTCAGGTTGGTCAGGCCGATGACTTTCATGCCACGCTGGTGGGCAGCTTCGACCATTTCAACAATCACGGCGTTGCGACCAGAGTTGGAGGCAATGATCAGGCAATCTTTTTCGGAGCAGTCATAGCGACTCAAAATCAATTCAGCATAAGCGCCCAAGCGCTCCATGTCGGTGCTTTTGATGGCCCCATTGTGCAGCATCAGCGCGTCTTCCAGAATTGGATAAACCCGCGCCAGGCCGCCGGCCCGATAAAACAACTCCTCTGCCATCATGTGCGAGTGCCCCGTACCGAAGGTATAGACGAAGCCATTGTTCTCAATCGTTTGAGCGAGGATAGCTCCGGCCGCATCAATGTTATCCAGCTGAGTTTCGAGTACCCGATTGATCAGGTTTTGGATATTGGCAATGTATTCCAATGTTTTCCGCATCGTGTCTTTGTAGTGGGGCAAAAATAAGTGCTTATTTTTTTATCGCCCCTTGTTTGTATTTCAACAAATTGCTAATCAATTTTTCATCCAAGTTGATGCCCGCTTCGCGAAACGCGCCGATGAGTGCACCTATTTCAGGGCTAAACATCGGAGCTTGCAGCGCAATGGAATGCTTCTTTAGCCGTTCCGCAAGTTGTAAGCGAACCAGTTCATTGCGGTTGAGCACCCCGCCGTAAAATCCAAGCTTGGTCGTTTTGCATTTATTGGTAATGGCCAGGGCCAGCTTATACAGCCATACCGCCTCGTCCTCCAAAATTCTCAGGGCCACTTTATCTCCTTCGTGTGCAGCCCCTTCAACTGCGCTGGCAAAAGCGGCAATGATGCTTTTTTCAACGGGCGGATGGTATACTTGATTGATGATATCCGACATTTTGCCCAGGCCAAAATGCTGCATGATTCGTACCGTGAGTGTGGTCGGTTCGGACACCCCATCGTAAGCCCGCAGCCCGGCTTTGATGCCTTCCAGCGCCAGGTGATAGGCACTTCCTTCATCTCCTAAAACCTGTCCCCAGCCTCCGGCAGTATGGTACCCTCCCCCGGCATCCAGACCACATGCCATCGAACCAGTTCCAGCTATCAGCATTGTTCCTGCTTCGCCCAGGGTAAAACCAAGCAGGGCAATGTAGACATCGGAATGAAAAATCACTTTCGACGGCTCAAAAACACCTTGGGTCAGTTGTTGAACCTGCTCCTTGTCGGCAAGCCCATCGAGCGCAGAATTTCCCTTAAAAATGATTCCTGGCAGGCATCCGAGCTGCTCCCTCAAGTTTTTGGCAATGCTGGCAAAATTCTCCTGTGCTTTTTCGATACCTGCTCCGTAGTGGTTGGTGGTACCAGTTTGAAAAGAATAAATAATGTGCCCTTCGAGGTCAGCAACTACCACTTTTGTAGTCGTTCCTCCACCGTCAATTCCGCACAGCAATTCCATAGAGGCAGACGAAACCTGCAGGTTTTCCTTTTTGTATAAGGCCTGAATATCCACCTTTGAATCGGTCATAGTTTGATGAATATTTTTCGTTTGTACAGGAGGTAGGCCGGGATAAAATTGATCCCTACATAAAGCAATGCATACAACATACTGGCAACTTTTGGCGCAAAACCGATGGCCGTAAGCCCATTAAAAAAATGAGTATTCAATGACGCGCTCCCCCAGTGAATGTGGTAAAAGATGATCGCCAACAAATCGGCCAGGACATATACAGCGATGGCATTCATTCCGTAAATGACGCCAAACTGAGCCCATTTTTGATGACCTTGTACATCCACCACATAGATACAAGAAGCCAGGGTCAGAGCAGCCATGCCAGAGGTAAGCATGACAAACGAAGGTGACCAAAGATTTTCGTTTAGTCCAAAACTCCAGTTCCAAATGATTCCGATCACAAAGAATACAAAACCCCAGAAGAAGAGCTGAATGATTTTGGTTTCAATCGGGCGTGCGGACAGCAGGAGTTTTCCGGCCAACATGCCAGTAA
>JAAFHQ010000954.1 GCA_013298445.1 Chitinophagales bacterium
TCAATTTGCCCTCCAGGTCGCAGGCCATGGCGCGCACGCCGGAACCTCCACGTTGCAGGTCGTCAAAACCCACTTCGGGAATCAGGTGCTGCAAGGCTTTGACAAAGGCGGTTTTGAAGTAAGAGCGCTGCATTTCGCCCAGGCCATAACGCCAGTGTTTGGCGGCCAGGCGCAGAAACCCGGGATAAGTCAAGGTTTCGGCCAGCTCGCCTACATTGATGTCCCAACGGCTATACCCTTCTCTGCGGAAGGCGAGAACGGCATTGGGCCCAGCTTCGATCCCGCCCTCGATCATGCGCGTGTAATGCACGCCCAGGAAAGGAAACTCTGGGTTGGGCACCGGATAAATCAGGTTATTGACCAAATATTGCTTTTCGGGTTTCAACTCGTAGTATTCACCACGGAAAGGAATGATTTGTACACCTTTGATTTGTTGTCCGGTCATTTTGGCCACTTTGTCCGCGTACAGTCCAGCGCAACTGATGAGCAAATCCCCCTTTACTTCGTCATTTTGACTGCGCACGATGATCTCCTTGTCACTGCGCTGAATGGATTCCACTTTGAATCCTTTGCGGATTACGGCCCCTTTGGCCTGGATCAATTCAGCGTATTTGTGGGCCACCTTGCGGTAATTGATGATGCCTGCCGAGGGCACCCAGAGGGATTCAATCACGTTGACGTGGGGCTCGTGCTCGCGGGTTTCTTCAGCACTGATGCGGCGAATGCCGGTCAGTCCGTTTTGGAGACCATGCCCCAAGATCCGATCCAGTTGGGGCAATTCTTCGCGGCGGGTAGCGACAATTATTTTACCGCAGATATCGTAAGGAATCTTGTGTTCGTCAGCAAAGCGCAACAACTCACCATAACCCTCCATGCAGTTGCGCGCGCGCAAGGTGCCGGGTCGGTAATAAATGCCAGAATGGATGACGCCGCTGTTGTGCCCGGTTTGGTGTGCGGCCAATTCCTGCTCCTTTTCGAGCACGGTTATTTTTAGGTCTGGTCGCGCTTCCAGCAGGCGCCAGGCAGTGGCGAGGCCGACAATTCCGCCTCCGATGATGAGTACTTGTTTGTTCATGCACCTGGTATTTTAATCCAGATCCGACCAGAGCAGCAGGGGTTCTACTTCTTGCAGACTCTTGACCAGCCCTGCATATTCGCTGGGGGTATAAATGATGTAACGAATGCGGCGTTTAACCAGTGTTTCTACTTTTTCGATCAACTGCAACAAATAATGCTGATCGATATTGCCCACGAAAATCAAATCAATGATAGCACTGTCCAAACCCCGGGCAAAATCTCCGGTGAGGAATACCTTTTCCACCTCGCCAAGGCGTTTGACTACATTTTCGATGATTTGATCCAACCCCAGGTACTTCATCAAAATGGTATTGACTTCCCGGAAAAGGGGATGCTGGGTGTTGGCACGGAAGATTTTTTTGTTGCCACTTAGCTCCGACACAAGCATGCCGGCTTGCTCCAGGTTGTTCAACTCCAGCCGAATGGCATTGGTGGACTCGCCAAACTCACTTTCCAAACCCCGCAAGTAGGCGGTAGTGTTGCTGTTGAGGAAAAATTTCAACAGCAGCTTGATTCTGGTTTTGGAGGAAATGAGCGCTTCTATCATTGAATTTAACTTCAGTACTATTTGGAAACGCAAAGTTAACGAGAAAATGAGTAGAAAAATTGCTCAATGTTAATTTTTGGCAAGCTGAGGCTTTACATACAACGTCTCCCCCACAAACCTCAAATACTCCTCCCAGTCATAATCCGTCATATCGTGCTTCCCTTCCCGAATATGATACCTTACCTGTTTTCCCACCGGACTATTCAGTCCCGGAAAAGCCACCGTGCCCAATCCAGTTTTTCCGTACAATTGATACACCGCTTCGGTGTTTTGTGCACCCAAAAACTCACCACGTGGGTCCGACCACTGATCGCCCATCGCGCTAGCCACATACAGGGGGCGCGGTGCTAACAAACTCAGCAAGATGTGTTGGTCAAAAGGCAGGGTATTTTCTTTGTAGGCATAATCTTTATAGCTGTTCAGAAACCAGTGTGGGAAACTATTGGTGATGCGCCACAAGTTTTCCCCATAATTCCGGCGGCTCAAGGCTGCACCACCTTCGCCGGATTCATTGGAGATGATGGCGGCAAAACGCTGATCGTTGGCACCTGCCCACAAGGCCGCTTTGCCCAGGCGGGAGTGGCCGTGTACGATGATTTTTTTGGCATCTATCTGCGGGATTGTTTCCAGAAAATCGGCGGTACGACTGAGGCCCCAGGCCCAGGCGCCAATGCAGGACCATTCTTCGGCTTTCAAGCCCAGTTGATCCGCCAAGGTGCTGCGGATACCTTTCTGATACCCGCTGGGCAGGTCTTCTTCGAAGTCACCACAGGCAACGGTGATGCTTCCATACCCCGCAGCGATCACTTTTTCAAACTGCCAGCGCGAGGCCCAAACCCCTCTGGATTCGGCTTGGCCGAGATTGTTTTTGAATTGGCCAGCTTCGTTGCAAATGACATATTTTTCAAAAATGGGAATGTTGGATTCGGTGCTGGTGGTTTGATTGCCACAGAAGTTGAGCCCTAAGAATACGGGTACTTTGCCAGGCTTATTGGGCAAAACGCCTAAAACGGTGACGCCGTGTTTTCCTGCAAACGTGAGGGTCCAAATGTATTGAATGGCTTTGCCGCCCATAATTTCGGTTCGGGAAACCAATTGGCTGCTTTGGGGAAGTTTTTTGCCTGGCATTTTTCCGTACATCACTTTTTGGAA
>JAAFHQ010000955.1 GCA_013298445.1 Chitinophagales bacterium
GCCTGTAGAGGTAGGGGTTTGGGAAACATTTGCATGATTTTGCGCTGTATGTACACCTTATATATATCAATCACAATCCATTCACCTCATTCGTAAACGCGATCAAGGTTTTTTCGTCAATGTTTTTCTTCGAGGTCACCAATTTCACGATGATGGCCTGGTGCTGGGGAAATAGTTTCAGCAATTCGTCCCGGGTCAGTTTTTCAAAACCCTTCACTCCAATTTCGGAGTCTACAAAATAATAGACACTGGTATTGCGATATTGGGTGGAATAATCTCCGTTCAAATTGCGGGCGTAGTCATTTTTATTCACTGGGAGCGCTTTGGCCGTACGCAGTTTCAACAAGGCTATTTTACCAGAAGTACTTCCTCCCATGAGTTGAAAAAATACTTTATTGGTTTTATCGATTGCGATACTTTTGACAAAACGGATAGAGTCGGTGCCGTTAAAAATAACAAAACGGCGCACACTGTTGTTGTCCGCAACGATCATTACATCTTCATCTTCTTTTTTTAGGTACAATTCATTCTTCTCATAGTCAAAATTAAAGGCGTAACCATCTTTGACCACCTCGCTACCTCGTGAAAGCGCCCAGCCTTTGGCCCATTCCTCTGTTTCAAACCGATCTTTACCTCCAGCGGTTTTGAAGTTCGTTTCACTGGCTTTGACATTGGTTGGGGAACTGGCGGCAACGATAAAATCGCGGAAGGAGCGGGCTTGGCTGAACAGTAGGTTAGGTAACCATATCAGCGATAGCAGGACCAAGAGTTGAGTCAATTTCATGTCGGAAGATTTTTAATGATTTAACGTATAAAAATAACATAAACTATACAAGTTGCAAAAAAAAAGCCCATTTGAACCAATTAAGGCCCAAATGGACTTTTTTATGACTAAGTCTTTAACTTAAAGTTTTTTCCAAGTCTCAAAGATTTCACGAGAATAGCCCGTCTGACCTGTAGATCCACCGGCGTAACCATAGTGGAACTTGAAGGTTTTGGTTGCAGCATCGTAGGTATTGGGGAACAATGCACTGGTGAATCCACCTGGGCCTGGATAAGTACCATTGCCAAATGGGTTGTCCAGCGTCATGAATCCAGCAGATGGCGCAGCAGGAGTAGAACCCGCACTTTCCCAACCCGTAACACTAGCCGCTACATTAAAGCGAAAACCCCAGCCACCGAGGTCACCAACCTGGCCTTCACTACGGGTACCAGACACTGTAGAAAGGTACTTCGTTGCACTAATGCTTCTAGGCGCACTTGGGTGGTAGAAATATCCAGTCACATTGTAGTTGCCTTCGTAGACGTTTTTCACCAATACGGGGAAAACTATCTGGCGGAAGTTGCTGGCTACGGTCTGGCCAGATGCATCGGTGAGGCGGAAAGCAATCATGTTGCTTTTGGCCAGGTCAATTTTATCCGCAAACAATTCGATGGGCACTTTGATCTCCTGTTGTCCGGCAGGAATAACCACGGTCAAGTTAGGCAATTTGTAGGCTGCCGCGGGCAGTTCTTCGTACTTGGTGCCAAACTTGGTATTGTACGCCGCAATGATGCTAGGATCCTTGGCAAAAGTAACGGTTACATCCTTGTCCAGTGGCTTGCTCCAGGAAACCCGAGCGTATAAATCAACCGTTTGTGCAGTAGATTTGAAATCGAGTGCAACAGGGTTGACCGATTGTACCGCAGGGAAATTGCCATTGGGAATCAATATAACGGGTTTGATGGACGTGTCCGTGTAATCGGTAATCGGCTCATCCTTCAAGCACCCGCTAAAACTGAATCCAACTAAGGCTATTAAAGCTATTTTAAAAATAGTTTTCATTCGTGTTGTATTTGAAAATTAAACAAACTCAATTCATCCACCAAACTTTGGAGTTGAATTGACTGATCGTTCCCACCGCAGTTACACTAGCAGTGTTCAGGTTGTACTCTATTTGTGGGTACAACAAACGAACGGGCAAAACAGGGCTGGTACGTCCTGGATTCACGGAAAGTGGAATGGCAGGATAAGCCCCATTGCGGCGATAATCGGTCCAAGCTTCCAGTGGGTTGCTGCCGTTCATGGCCAGGTATTTTTGATACAACACAACCTTGAGTTTGTCATCAGCTTTGGCATAGCTCACGTTCTTATTGCCATTCTCATCTTGAGTCTGGTACCACTTGTCGAAACTGGCATCAGCAGCAGCTCTGCTCAAATCTACATTCAACCAGCGGAAAGATTCCTTTACCGCAGCCTTATATGCAGCTTCTTTGTCGCCTGGCAACCAACCTCTTTGAATGGCCTCAGCCTGCAGGAACATAGACTCTACCGAAGTAAGAATCCAGGCGGCCTGGTCAAACCCTTTCACCAAACCAAAAGAGCCTGCTGAAACAGGTCCAGCAGCAGTAACCCCACCTACTTGAGATACAAAGTTGGCAATTTGGTAAGGATAAGTAGAGTTGTCGATCGGGCGGCCATATTCATTACCCCGGTATTCAGCGGGAGCTTCAGTTCTGAAAGGCTCAGCACCGTTGGCAGGGAATGCGTTGGTCGTTTTTTTGTAGAAGTAACCAATCCGAGGGTCGCTATCTGCTTTCAGGTAGCCGATGGCAATTTTGTTGCCTCTCCAGAAGTCAGTGGCTTGGTTTCCAGCGGTATTGAACCCGTATGAAGCATAATAGGCGTTGGCTTTGTCCTGAGAATAGGCTGGTTTTGCCGCAGCGTCTTCACCCGTACCCAAGAAGCCGGAACCTTCAGCCGTAATTTTGGCAATTTCCGCAGTAATGTACGC
>JAAFHQ010000956.1 GCA_013298445.1 Chitinophagales bacterium
ACATTTGAGTATCACCTATCCTAAATCGCGGATCTAACGCTTCTCTCAACACGCGACAATCTCCGAAAGGCCAGATGAATAGAACAAAAACAAAAAAACAAAATGATCAACTTCACAACAGCTTGTCAAATCATTGTTGCATTCTCAGTGGCCTATGTTTGGATCTTTAGATTTCACAACATCATCCTAGAATTCAAACAATTCGGACTTAGTGATCTAACCCGCAGCGCAGTTGGTGCCACCAAAATAGCGTTGGCGACCTTACTTGTTGCAGGCATCTGGTATCCGTCTTTAGTGCTTGTCCCATCGCTACTAATGGGTTTACTGATGGTAGCTGCACAATTTTTTCACTTCAAAATAAACAACCCTTTGGTGAAACATTTGCCTTCTTTAATCCTTTTACTGCTGTGCATCTTCATTGCTTTGGTTTCATCAAACATCCTCAAATTGTGAGTCTACTCAATTTTTGTATTTTTATTTCGAGTCTCGCTTTTTTTGCTTACGGCATATCGTATTTTTTTTCCCCTCACATGCAAAGCGAATTCAAACGCTTTGGTCTGGAGCGAATAGGAATGCTCACGATAGTTTTGGAATTACTGGGGGCTTCTGGTCTTCTTTGCGGATTGGTCTACAACCCTATATTGCTGCTTTCTTCAGGAGGATTAGCGTTATTGATGTTTTTTGGCGTGCTGGTACGGATAAAATCAAAAGACAGCCTGTTTGTTTCATTGCCTGCCTTGTTTTTAATGGGATTGAATTTGTACATCTTCATCGTGTCAATAAAGTAATGTACGAATCGAAAAGGCAAGTACTTTATCTAAAGTCGAAATACATTAAACACAACAGCCACTTTTCCTTCCGGAAAAGTGGCTGCCCAATATATTTCGATGTAACTTGGTCAAAAAAAGAAAGGCTGCTCTTGGCAGCCTTCTGAACTACTAATCTAGCCCGGTAATCAGTCTTTGCATAACAAAGATAGGGGCGTTTTTAGCTGATGTCTTGTACTCGTTCTGATGTTTTTTGAGAAAAACATTTCAAAAAAAATCAGTAAAAGCATACAAATCAATATTTTAAGTTAATTTTTTTTTGAGAATTTCATTTAATAGGTTGAAAAAATGTGGAATTATTTTTCCTGAAATTCACTCAACTGGTTTTCTTTTTCCACATAAATCACGGGCACATTCCCCAGGTTATTCACTTTTCCCCTGACCACGATGTATTTATCCTTCCAGTTCACAAGAGGGTCATAAGAAAAATTGACCAATTGCTCTTTGTTGATAAAAATGGTGAACAACTCATTGGGGTATTGTTGATCCAAGTTGAGCAAGATGTTGCCTTTGCGGCTCGCACGGGCTCCAACCACTTTTCCACACACCTTAATTTCTTCGTTCCGCCCCATGTACAAGCGAGCCTGTACAGAGTTAAAATGTGCCGCAGGTAGGGTTACTGCACTGAGGGGTTCCACATCACCCGAGGCAATGGTGGTCAAAAATGAACTTTTGTCGATCTGTTTTTCCAGGGTCTCCTCCAAAGTATTGTCCAGGCCAGCAAAAAAATCAATCCCGGTAATTTTTTCAATCTCGTCGATGGAAGTAGCAAAACTGGTCAGCGGATAACCTTTGGTGTTTTGCGGCACCAAAAAAGCGATGGCCTTGCGGTTTTTGAAATCCAGGGCGATTTTCCAATATTGTTCGGGGATGGCCACTTTGTTTTTGGCGCGTGGGATGGTGGGCAAACCCGGTTTCAACACTGGTCCGGTGAATACAAACAACTGCGTAGTGGTATTGCGAAACAAGTAGGCGCGCAGCAAACTTTCCAAATCCGCCCAAATACCCCGATTGAACTCAGCCAGTTGGGGCGACATGTTGGAATAGTAATAAGATTCGGAAAGTGCTTTTTCGGACCAACGGAAATCCGCCGATGGTGCCAGGTGCCCGCGGTCGTAACCAAAACCATCGTACACATAGGCGCTGTCGGGTTGTAAGGTCTTGATGAAATAATCCTGTTCTACGGCCGATCCGGTTTTGATTTTGGGATCGGGTCGAAAATCGTTGGTACGGCCCACTACCCCATTCACCACATCCGGAGTGATGATGTGCCCCACCCAACGAGCCTGTTCATACGCTTCAGCATACACCAAAGCCATCAGGGAATGACTCACTACCTCCTCTCCTACCCCCAAAGCTGGCAACATGGGCTGCAAATCGGTCATCACCTTTTGCATTTTCAGGTCTTCGATGGCCAGTTCGACTTCTTTTTGCTGCTGGCGAAGATTTTCCAGCTTGGCTTCCAGGTTTTTAAGTTGTATTTCTACATTTTGACCTGTGAGGAAATTACAACTGAGTAAAAAAAATAACAGGATGATTCTCATTGTGCTTATTTTTGCCATGAATTTCAGGATTCTGCGTAAACTTTTTGCAGAATTCGACGGTTCTTTGTGCACAGTAAATACCAACAAAGTAATTTACCGTACAATAGGTCTTTACTATTAAACCATTAAAGCAAGGATGAGCTACTTAGAAAACTTGAAACTGGCACAACAAGGCCTGAGCTTTGATGCCTGGAAAATACTGCATGACGAGCAACAATTGGAGGAGATCATTGAGGTTTCCAAAGACAAGCCCGTAGTGATTTTTAAACACAGCACCAGGTGCGGAATTAGTGAAGGGGCGAAATATACCCTCATGGAAAACTGGGATTTCGAAGGGCATGAGCTGGATTTTTATTACCTGGATTTGCTCAAACACCGTCCAATCTCCAACCGCATT
>JAAFHQ010000958.1 GCA_013298445.1 Chitinophagales bacterium
ATTACGGCAATGTTCTGGTTTGTGAACCCGCTGGGAATTTGATCAAAAGAAATGTGGTCAGGGAAAATGGGGCCTTGTTGAATGCCTATGATCCCAATCCTGGCAAAGAGTTTTTTGCTTCAACCGATGAACGTTGCCGCCCGGTCAATTTGACCTCTGGCCCTGATGGAGCAATTTATGTAGCAGATATGTACCGTGGCTTGATTCAGCACGGGGCTTATGTCACGCCTTACTTGCGTGAACAAACCCTCAAACGGAATTTGGTTTTGCCCATTCACATGGGCCGTATTTGGCGGATTGTTCCTAACAACTGGACACCAAAAAAGGCCGAAAAAATGAGCGCTCTGAGTACTTCCGCTTTAGTAGCTCAGTTGTCACATCCTGATGGTTGGCAACGTGATATGGCCCAACGTTTGTTGGTGGAAAAATCAGATCAGGCTGCAGTGCCTATGCTGGAAACGCTGATCCAACAATCCAACTTCACCCTGGCTCGTTTCCACGCCTTGTGGACTTTAGAAGGGCTGGGACAACTTAAGTCAGCTCAACTGTTGCCCTTACTTGATGATCCTCAAGACCTCATCAAAACCACAGCGTTACAATTGTTGGAAAAAACCATCCCCCAAGCTCCACTGTTGCGGGAAAACCTGGACCAAAAGGTGCTTGAATTGGCCAAAGGTGCTAAAGTGAAGGTGGCTTTGCAATGCGCCTTGAGTGCCCATATGCTCAGTCCCGCAGCCAATCTAAAGGTCAACGAAACAATCATCGATCAATTTGTAGACCTGCCTCTGCTACGTGATGCGGTAATGAGTAGCCTGCGGGATTTGGAATGGAATTTTTTACAAAAACTCTGGCAAAACCCCGCTTGGCAAAGCCCGGAACAAAACCGGGAAATATTTTTGGAAATGCTGACTGCGGCCATTGCGGCAAAAAAAGACCCGGCTGAACTCATGCAGCTGTTGAATTTGTTGCACAATCAAGGGAAACCCTTTGCCAAAAAAGAACAAGTTGTACTCAATGCCCTGGCCATTGCTGCCCTCAATTTTAAAGGCACACAACCCATTGCACTGTCCACTCAGGCCGATTTGTTGAAAAGAACTGATTTGCCTTTGGAGCCAAACGCAGCGGTCAACCTCAAAAATAGGTTCAGCTGGCCTGGCTTTAAACCTGAAGTATCCCTGAATGTGCAAAACGCCTTGGACGAAAAAGCCAGCAAACAATTTGCTCTGGGCCGACAAAAATACCTGGCTACCTGCGCAGGCTGTCATGGGACCAATGGCCGGGGCATGGATCGTTTTGGACCACCAATGGCAGGGTCTGAATGGGTATTGGGGGATGAAAAAAGGTTGTCGCTGATCATCTTGCATGGCTTGGAAGGCCCCATAGTGGTGCAAGGCAAAAAATATGGAGCTCCCGAGATTTTGCCAGTAATGCCGGCCCATTCGGTGATGGACGATGCAGATATAGCCGCCATCCTGACCTATATCCGGAATGAATGGGGCAACCAGGCCAGACCAGTTACCCCAAGTACCGTAGGCAGCACCCGGCATACTTCCCAAGGGCGGGTGATGCCCTGGACCGTAACTGACCTGGATAAATACGTTAAAGCCAAATGGCCGATTGCAAAAACACCTAAGGATCAAAAATAAGTACTATGAAAAAACACCTTCAACCCATTCATACTCGGACCGCTCAGAACACTGGTCTTCAACGCCGGGAGTTTTTACATGCCTCCGCTTTGGGCCTCCTGGCTTTTGCTCAACCCTTATCTTTTTTATCCGCTATGACTAAGGAATCTGCCATGGGCGTTATCGTCCATTCGTATTCCATCCGCTGGAATGCCAAAACCGAAAGTAAAAACTATCCGGCTTTTACTGATGCCATCCAACTTTTGGAACATTGCCACGAACTGGGCGCTGGCGGAATCCAGGTTACTTTGAACAACTGGACCAGCGATTTTGCAAAAAAAGTACGGGATCGGCGCGAGAAATTGGGGCTCTACCTTGAAGGCAGCATTGGACTACCGAAAACCGTAGAAGACGTGGCAACTTTTGAAAAAGAAGTACTTGCTGCAAAAGAAGCAGGCGCACAGGTTCTGCGTACGGTCTGTCTGAATGGCCGCAGGTATGAAACCTTCAACAGCCCGGAAGCATTTGCAACTTTCAAAAAACAATCCATCCAGTCGCTGCAATGGGCTGAACCCATCGTAAAAAAGCACCGGATCAAACTGGCCGTGGAAAACCACAAGGATTGGAAAGCTGCTGAATTGCTCGATATCCTCAAAGGCCTTTCTAGCCCCTGGGTGGGGATAACCCTCGATTTTGGCAACAACATTTCCTTGCTGGAGGACCCGATGGAGGTGATTAAAGCCCTGGCACCCTATGCTTTTTCCACCCACGTAAAGGATGTTGGATTGGCGGAATATGAGCAGGGTTTTTTGATGTCAGAGGTGCCTTTGGGTAATGGAATCATCGATTTGCGCGCTGCTCTGGATTTGTGCAAAAAAATGAATCCAAGCATCAATTTTAACCTGGAAATGATCACTCGCGACCCCTTGCAAATTCCCTGTTTCAGTGATGCTTATTGGGCGACTTTTGCTCAAACTCCAGCCACTGATTTGGCGAAAACCATCCAGCTGGTGCGGGCGAAAAAATACCCTGGGACTTTGCCGGGGATAAAAAACCTGGATTTTGAACAAAAGCTGGCTTTTGAGGAAAAAAACGTGCTCGATTGTTTGAGCTACAGCAAGAATAAATTAGGTTTAGGCTAA
>JAAFHQ010000957.1 GCA_013298445.1 Chitinophagales bacterium
GACAGCATCAATGCGCATCAAAGTGTTTGGCTTATTCCCCGTTGTGAATGTAAAGGGGCAAGGGCTATTTAGGGCAGAAACCGTGACCATTTTTAACGACATGTGTTTGTTGGCTCCGGCAACCTTAATCGATTCACGCATCAGTTGGGAAGCCATTGATGACAGCTCCGCAAGAGCCACGTTTACGAATGAAGGGGTTAGCATCCAGGCAACTTTGTATTTCAATGCCACGGGGCAATTGGTCAATTTTGTTTCTGACGACCGCTATGCGGTTAGTGACATGAAACGCTATCGCTTCTCTACGCCGGTCGCCGAGTACAAAAACTTCAATGGCTTTAAGGTAATGTCGTATGGTGAAACGATATGGCATTACCCGGAGGGTGAATTTGTGTACGGGAAATTTGATTTGCAAGAAGTGGTGTACAATGTAGCGCCCAACCCTTGAGCTTATTGTTGGATTTTGCGTTAGTTCTGGCTTTTTGTGCACTTATTTCCAACTTAAAATTCCCGTTTTAACGCAAGGCTCGGATAAACCTGGAGTTCATTTTTGCTCGTCAAAACGTGATAAAACACACTACACCTGGAGCCGATGGAATGCTTGCCTTTGAGGCGATACCAGATTTGTGGGTCGCCAAAAAAGGCAATTTTTTTCCCATTCAAATTTTTGGTCCATTCATCGCCATGATTTCGGTTTTCGGAGTAAGCAACAAAACTTCCTGCCACTAGTAGTTTGTAATTGAAAAACCCTTTCCCAAAGTAAAAGGTGCCTTGCAGGTCGTGGCTGGGTTTTGAAAACATGTTGTACCGATAACCAACACTGGCACTCATCCAGGCACCCTTCCATTGAAAGGGATAAGCTGCTCCAAGACCAAAAGAATTGCTGATGTAATAGCCGTAAGATGGAGGGGCAACGCCCAATCCGCCTGAATAGTTTAAAGCCAAATATACCTTAGGTTTCCAATAACGAAGGTTTTGGGAAACTTGGAAAAACAATTGCCCAATGTTGTTCTTTTCCCCATTAAAATCCATTTGGGCTTTTAACAAAAAAGAGCCGGTGCTGTCGCTCGATTTGAAGTATTCAAAACTCAGGTAAGAGAAATTCCGGCGTTGCAATTCGGGGTCAAGAGAATGTCGAAAATCGTAATGCAATTGCAATTGTTGGGCTTGCAATACCAAAGTGACACTCATGAAAAAAAGGATGCTCAGTTGTTTCATGGCTGATGTGTTTTGCCACAAAACTGTGGGTTGCTGGAGTATGGCCGCGGAATCGCAGCGGAAATATCCCGGAAACCTGATTTCTGGAGGGAAATTATTTGAAATCGCGTATTCAAATAAGGGGGCTTAATCCAGAAAAGCACTTAATTTTACCTAGGTCAAATGGACGTTTAAACCAAAAATCACCAACAAACATGAACAAGCAAGATTTGCTTGCCTTTACTTCTCTTTTTAAAGCCATTTGTGAAAAATGTTTTGCTCAGCCTCTAAGCAACTCACTTACGGAGCCTGAAAGTCGGCAATTGAGCCATGAAATTGAACTACAAACCGGATTGGTGGTGGGTTGGAAAAGCATTAAAAATTACGCTGCCTTTGTGCTGCAAGAGCCGCCATACAAGCCGGAGAATCCATCTTTGGCTACGTTAGATACCCTGGCACGCTATCATTTTGAAGCCCCTTTGAGTTCAGAAGTGCAGCGCAAAAAAAGTGCGAATCTTTATATTTATTGGTTCAAATACAGGGATCAAATCAACGGCGTTGCGCCTACTTCGGCGCCTTCAGCAATTCGCCCGCAAAAACGCTTTTGGTGGCTGCCCCTTGGATTCGGCTTAGTGCTTTTCACTTTGTTGATTTTTTACTTTCAAACCAAGGAACTGGAACAGTTTTATGATGATTTTTCAAGCGTTGAGGAAAAGGCGCTACTTGACAAAGGATGGTTTGTACAATCAAAAGAAACAAATCACTGGGATAAAAGAGGGCTGTATCCCGAGCATTTGACCTTGTTCACGCTCAAAGGGGACAATTGGCCCCAAAAGAGCGAAAAACCCACGATTCGGAACTTGTTGTTGAGAAAAATTCAGGATGATTGTTTTAATACCGAGGTACATTTTTCGGAATTCATCCCCCATGAGAGTTGGCAACAAGCGGGACTCTTGCTCTTGGAAGACACAACTTTTACGGGCAAGAGTATTCGATTGTCCTTGTCCTACAACAATTTTTTCGGGGGGTATTCCAAACCCGGCGAAATCATTATCCAAGGCATTGCTTCGCTGGGCAAAAAATATTCCAATCTGGAAGAAATGATCCATCAGCCCTTGTTCGCCTTTGAGCAGGAAATTAAAACACTAATTGTCAAAAATTTGAAAAATTCAGCATTGAAAATTGAAAAAAAAGGGCAGCAGTTCCGCTTTTTGTATTCAAGTGGCGACAGTGAAAACTTTTCCTTCAAAGAGTTGAAGGTCTATGAGTTTGATATGATGCCAAAATACGTTGGCATTTTTGCCCTAAAAGGTTTTGTGGACACGAGTGCAACCATTCCAGCGAAAGTAAAGTTCTTTCGCCTGGAAGGTCGAAAATGTAAACCGTAATAGTCGAGTTGCTAAGAACCAGACCTAATTCTTCAAAATTTTTCCAGGGATCTGTTGGCTTTTTTGCCCGTAGGTCACTTTGAAGTGGTAGATCTCACCATCTTCTTCCATGGGGATCAGCATCACCATGCGGGAAGCATTGGCTGATTTCAGGATCATTTTGGCTTCAATGCTGCCATCGACGA